>JABFWM010000064.1 GCA_013362195.1 Acidobacteriota bacterium | reverse complement strand
GGCGGACTTCAGGTAATTCAGCAATTGCGCTTCGTGGCGCCCCTCGATCTCCTTCGCCGCTTTCACCTCCACCATCACGACGTCGGCCACGACGATGTCGGCTTTGAAGCTCCCGATCAGAGCGCCATGGAAATGGACGTTCACGAGACATTCCTCACGCGCTTCCAATCCGTTTTCGCGGAGCATGATCGCAAGGGCGCGACGGTAAACGATTTCCGCGAAGCCATGACCGAGCTCTCGGAACACGCAATACGCAGCGTTGATGATCAGGTTCGTGAGATCCGCATGCAGATAGACGGGCATGCCGCCCCGTATCGCAAGGAGTGCTCCCGGCCGGTGATCAACGACTTACAGACGCGGCCGGGCAGAAGTGCGCAGTCTCTTAAACGTAGCGCTCTCACAGGCTGCGCGATTTCTGCGGCGGCGTCGGGGTGTGGTGTTCCGTGGCCCGCGCTTCAGTGGCCGTTGGTTTCCTTTGTGTTGTTCTGTGTTGTTCTGTGGCCTGTTCTTCGGTGGCCGTCGGTGGGTGTGGAAGTAGCAGCCTTCTGTGTTGTTCTGTGTTGTTCTGTGGCCTGTTCTTCGGTGGCCGTCGGTGGGTGTGGAAGTAGCAGCCTTCTGTGTTGTTCTGTGTTGTTCTGTGGCCCTCTTTTCTGTGGCTCTCCCGCGCGCCTCAGCGGAACTCTTCGACGTACGTCGCCAGCAGATCTCTCATGCGCTCGAACCGTGGCTGCTGGGCGAGATTGTCGCGCACGTACTTCAGCGTCCGTGGAATGTACTGGATGTAGACGGGATTGCGGCGCGCCGTGGTCTGGTAGCCGAACGTCCCCAGCGCCTTCAGGTTGCGTTGCAGCGCCATCTGGTCGAAGCGCTCGCGGAATTCGCGCTCGGTGCCGGTCAGGCCCTTGAGCGCCAGGAAATAGGCGAGCAGTTCCTGGACGGTGTGGTCCGGCAGATCGACGTAAGAGTCGCGCAACAGCGATACCAGATCGTAGGTGTCCGGACCCATGCGCGCGTCCTGGAAGTCGATGATGTAGAGCTGCGCTTCGTGCAGCATCAGGTTGCGGCTGTGGTAATCGCGGTGGCAGAGCACCCGTGGCTCCGCCGCCAGCGCGCGCACCAGCACGGCGAACTCGTCGCGCAGCGCGTCGCGCTCTTCCGCCGTCAGCGTCACGCCGCGGTAGGCCTCGAGAAAATGCTTGGTGAAGAAATCCAGCTCCCACGTCAGCTTCTCGACGTCGAAGGCAATGCCGTAGGGCAGGTACTCGGCCGACGCGAGCTCGGCGCCGCGGCGCTGCATCATCGCGATGAGCGCCACCGCCTGGCGATAGAGCGCCGCGTGCTCGGCCGGACTCGCCGCGCCGAGGTGCGCCTGCAGCGTCACGTCGCCCAGATCCTCGAGCGCGATCACGCCGAGATCGTCGGCGTGGCCGAGGACGGCGGGAATCGGCACCGGCATCTTCGCGAGCAGCGTGGCGACGTTGACGAAGGGCAGCGTGCGGACGTCGAACGGCGCGGCGTAGAGCGACAGCACGATCGACGGCGCGTCGGGGATCAGCACGCGGAAATACTTGCGATCCGAGGCGTCGCCGGTCAGGGGCACGACGCGCGGGTGCTGCGCCGCCAGGCCGCTCCGTTCGAGGTATCCGTCCACGCGCGCACGAGCGCTGGGGGCTTCCGTCATCTGTCGTTCCATAGTCAGGCATCCAGGGAGCGGACGATCAACCCGTCGTCGCCGTCCACGATCGCGCATCGGCGGTAGCGTGCGCCGGCGGCAATCGTCACGCCGTCGGCGACGATGCATCGGTCGAGCTCTGCGCGTGCTCCGATCCTCACATCATCCCATAGGCACGAGTGCTCGACCCGCGCGGTCGGGTCGACGTCGACGCGCGCGCCCCACACGGGCCGGCCCTCGCGGCCCGCCGCGGCGGCCAGCGCGAGCGACGTGTCGAGCAGATCCGCCGGCGTGCCGATGTCCCGGAAGGCGGCGTCGCTGACGAACCCGGCGACCGCGCCGGATCGCTCCGCCATCAGGCGCGGATACACACCGGCCACCGATTCGCTGGGCACGCCGTCCTCGAGCGGCGCGATCACGTCGGCGTCGACGGCCTGTACGCCAATGAAATGGAAGGACCGCGCCGCCGCGCCGCGCCGGGTGAATCCGGTGACGTGTCCGGCGGCATCGAGCACGACGCCGCCGTACTTGTCCGGGCGCGGATTCTCGATCAGCGCCATCGTCACGCGCGCGCCGCTCTCGCGATGGCGCGCGCCGAGCGCCGCGAGGTCGACGTTCGTCATCGTGTCGCCGTTGACGAGCAGCAGCGTGCGATCGGCCGCGCCCCCTGCGGCCCTTCCGCGATCGAGCAGCAGCGGCAGCGCGCGGCGCGGACCGCCGGCGGATCCGAGCACCACGGATTCCCACGAGTAGCGGACGCGCGCGGCGAGATCGCAGCCGTCGCCGACCAGCGCCGTAATCGTATCGGGACGATGATGCAGGTTCAGGACGAGATCGGTGATGCCGTGCGAGACCAGCCAGCCAATCACCCGGCGCGCGAGCGGCTCGCCGTCGACCGGCACCGCCGCCTTCGCGCGCACGTCTGTCAGCGGCCGCAGCCGCGTGCCAAGTCCCGCCGTGAGCACGAGCGCGCGGCGGAAAGGCGGCGCACTCAAGAGTGATCGTCGAACACCATGTCGGTGCCGGTCAGCCCGAGCTCCTCGCGGAACTTGAGAAACAATCCGCGGTACGAATCGAGGATGAAATCGTCGGGGCCGCGGCCGAGCGCTTCGGCCATCGCCACGATCCCCGCCTCGCTGCCTTCGACCTCGACGAAGACGCCGACCGGCGTCTCGTCGATCGCGACGATCACGTCTTCGTGCGAGAACTCCTCGCGATACTTCTCGTAGGTGAACCAGACGTGCAGGCCGAGCTCTTCCAGGATGCGCAGCAGCACCACGCCGTCGCCGACCAGCGTTTCGTGCTCCTCGCGGACTTTGACGATCGAGGGTTGAACGGGGCCCTTGAAGGTGATGCGGCTCTTGCCGTTTTCGACGCGCACCCGCAGGACGCAGCGGCGACGGCGCAGCACCTCGTCTTCGGTATCGAGCAGCGAGTCTTCCTGCAGCCGCCGGCCATGCAGCGGGGACGCCCCGGTGGCGAGCACCGCCTGCCGTGCTTCGTCGACCGAGCTGAAGCGCAGCTTGATTTCCCGTTCAAGCATCGTCGTCGACGTCATCCACCGCTCCTTCCACGAAAACGCGGATTATAGTGCGATTCTGCGCCATGCTCCACGCCAGATCCACTGGCGCAGGAACACGTACATCACGAAGCATTCCACCGCGAAAGGCGGAAACCCGGCGAAACCGGCCACCGGCATTTCGAAGATTTTCACGTGCGGCGGTACCGGCACGTTGTAGATCCATTTCGCGCGCGCCCAGAAATTCCAGAATTCCCACACCAGTCCGCAGACCAGCCCGGCCGCGAGCAGGTTGACCAGGCGGCCGCGGTGGTTATCGACGAGGTCTCCGCGGATCGACTCCGCGCCGGCGGCGGCGTTCAACGGATCGAGCAGGAAGATGAAGCCAAGCCACACCGGCGCGGCCAGCCAGGTCGACGGATACACGATCGGCACGAGCAGCATGCCCGCGCCGACCGCCACGCTCGCCCAGCCGCGCGCGTCGAGCGGCACCCGCGGCGGCGCGTCGCGCCGGTACTCCGGGGCACGGCGATCGCGCAGCGATCCGATCAGTTCCGCGGTCTCGATGATCGCGAGGGTGATCGTTCCAAACGCCCATGCGTAGCCCGCATACCGCACGATCAGCACGTCGGGCAACCCGATGTAGTACCAGTTGTGCAGCGTGTATTTGTTGTACATCTCGAAGACGACCCACAGCGGGACGCCCGCCATCGCGATGAACAGCGCTTCGGCGCGATCGTCACGCAGCAGCGACGAGCCGCGCCGCCGCCACACGAGGCCGTCAACGAAGAGGATGTAACCGGTCCACGCGATCGGGGTGTGCCAGGACCAGAACGGCTCGACCTGCGCCAGCATGGCGGCTTCCGAGACTGCCATGATCGCGAAACCGATCCACGCGTAAACGGGAAGCCTGCGGCGCACCAGGATGAGATGTGTACATAAAATCGCGGGCCGACGCACCGGCCCGCGATGACTGCTTGCCTACCGCCCGCCGGCTATCGTTTCGTGAAGTTCACGAAATAACGTGCGCCGTCCCGCAGCACGAGCAGGAACACCGGCTGGCCGGCCTGCACCTTCTGCAGTTCGCGCGTCACCTGGCTGACCGTGCTCACCTTCTGGCGGTTCACTTCGAGAATCACGTCACCCGGCGCGATTGCGCCCGCGGCGGGGCTGTCGCGCTCGATGTCGCTGACGACGGCGCCGCCTTCGCTGCGGGGCAGGTCCATGCGGCGCGCCAGCTCCGGCGTGATTGGCTCCAGCGTGATGCCCAGGCCGGTGCTGGTCGGCTCCTCTGCCTGCGGCGAACCGCCGCCGCGCCGCGACAGGCGCCCTTGCTCCGCCTCGAGATCGAGCTCGTCGATCGTGACGTTCAGGGTCTTGCGCTGGTTGTCACGGTAGACCGTGAGCGGCACGGTCGTGCCCGGCTTGGTGCCGACCACCATCGCGACCAGCGCGTCGCTGTCCTTCACCGGGCGGCCGTTGAACTCCACCACCACGTCGCCGGGGCGCAGGCCGGCCTTGTCTGCCGGTCCGTTCGGGTTCACCTGGCTCACAATCGCGCCGTTGGAGTTGGGCAGGCCGAGCGCCTTGGATTCTTCCGGCGTCAGATGATTGACCGAGACGTTCACGCCGATGACGCCGCGAATCACCTTGCCGTTGCGGAGCTGCGGCAGCAGATCGCGCAGCGCGTTGATCGGCGTGGCGAAGCCGATGCCGATGTTGGCCGAGCGCTGGTCGGTGTAGATGGCCGTGTTCATGCCGACGACTTCGCCGCGGACGTTGAGCAGCGGACCGCCCGAGTTGCCTGGATTGATCGCCGCGTCGGTCTGCAGCATGTTCTGCGTGCGTCCCGGCACGCCGCCGAGCGGACGGCCGAGCGCGCTGACGACCCCGACCGTGACGGTGTGTCCGAGCTGGAACGGGTTGCCGATCGCCATCACCCAGTCGCCGGGCTGCATCTGTTCGGAGTCGCCGAATTTCACTTCCGAGAGCGGCTGGGACGGCATTTCGGTCAACTGAATGAGCGCGCTGTCGGTCAGCGTGTCGCGGCCGATCACCTTCGCCGCATAGGACACGCCGCGCTCGCCGCCGTACAGCGTCACCTTGATCTTCTCCGCTCCTTCGACGACGTGATTGTTGGTGAGGATGAAGCCGGCTTTATCGATGACGAAGCCGGTGCCCGCTCCCGACATGATCGGCCCGTCGTCGCCTTTGCCGCGATTGCGGCCCCGCGGCGCCGGCTGCTGATCGTCGCCGCCGCCGAAGAAGCGCCGGAACAGATCATCGCCCTGGCCGCCGAAGTATTCGGTCAGCTCGCGTCCGCGCGCGTGCGCCTCGGTCTGGATATTGACGACGGCCGGCGCATTCGTCTTCGCGATATTGCGGAACGTGGTCGCGTCGATCGGTCCGCTGAGCGGAGCGCTGTTGGTCTGCGGCACCGAGACGTTCTGGGCCGCCGAGGACGGCGTCAGGTCCAGCCGCGACGTAATCACGACCGTGACGGCCATGGTCGCGAGCGCGATCAGAACGACATAGAAGAGCGAGATCTTGCGCGTGGACATTGGTTCGAGCTCCGCGAATGACAGTTACCAGACGCCGGCTATCAGCTATCAGCTATCGGCTATCAGCTATCAGCTATCAGCAGCGATGGCGATCGGCGTCGGGTCTCTTCACTCGAGAGCCCGGCCGCCGGCCCCTTCCTACACCAGCACGAAGTCGGTTTGCGCGGGGCCGGTGACGGCTGCCTCGCGCTCGCCGACGAACATATTGATCTCGGTGCGAACGCCGAACGTGGCGGTGTAGACCCCGGGTTCTATGGTAAACCCGGTACCCGGGATCAACCGGCGCTCGTCGTGCGTTTCGAAGTCGTCCATGTGGACGCCGTTGCCGTGGACTTCGGTGCCGAGACTGTGCCCGGTGCGATGAATGAAGTACTCCCCGAGCCCGGCCCGGTCGATGACGCGCCGGCACGCTCGATCGACTTCGTATCCATGCAACGCGCGGCCGTTGGCGGCCGCGTCCTTGACGAGTGCGATGGCCGCGTCGCGCCCATCGCGCGCCGCGCCGAACGCCCGCGCGATCTCGTCAGGGACGGTCGTTCCCGTAAAGCCGACCCACGTGATGTCAGCAAACACCGCGCCGGGCGCCTCCAGCTTGCCCCAGAGGTCGAGCAGCACCACCTCATTGTCGCGGATCTCGCGCGACGTGTCGGGGCCCGGCATGTAATGTGGATTCCCGGCATGCTCCTGGACGGCGACGACCGGCGCGGCATCGGTCACCAGCGCCTCGTCGGCGAACCACTGCAGCATGGCGCGCTGCACGTCCAGTTCGGTGACGCGGCGTCCGGCACGGCGGCTGTCACGCACCAGATCGAAGGCGCGATCCTTGATCCGATACAAGCGTTCGGAAGCCGCCCGGTGCGTTTCCAATGCCTCATCGGACCAGACCGCCTCGAACCGCTGAATGAGGTCGCCCGACGAGGCCACGTCGATGCCGAGTTGCCGGACGGCTTCTACGGTGCCCGCGTCTACGCGCGAGACGTACGGAATCGCGTTGCCCGGCGAGTATTCCATGGCCACGCGCTTGAGCCCGTCGAGCACGTGCTTCAGCCCGTCGCGCAGCTTCTCGCGCTGCGAATACATCGTCTTCGCGCCCGGGAGATGATCGAGGTTCGACGCTTCGATGGCGTGGACGAGCTTCTGCGGCTCGCCCTTCGCGGGAATGACGTAGAACCAGCGCCGCGTCGTCATCTTCGGCGCGGCATCGAGGCCGGTGAGGCGGCGCGCGATCGGATTCGAGCCGTGAAAATCGTACAGCAGCCAGCCGTCCAGCCCATCTTCAGCGAGGGCACGCTGGACGGCCGGAATCGACAGCGGCATACCTTCGAGTATAGCCGGAACGAAGGGGGCCTCAGGGCTCAGGGCTTATGCCTTATGGCTCAGGACACACCTTCGAGTGAGTGATGGGGGAAAGCGCGGCGCATTTCACCCCGGTGCGGCGCCACCGAGTTCGCCGTGACCCCCTAAGTCCTGAGCCGTGAGCCGTAAGCCCTGAGCCGGCCTGAGCCCTAAGCCGTGAGTCCTGAGCCGCGGTGAGTCCTGAGCCGCCCTGAGCCATGAGCCGTGAGCCGAAATGAGTCCTTATCGCTTCATTGATCATACGGCGGACGTCGCTGCTGACCTGACGGGGCGGAGCGCCGCCGAGCTGTTCGCGTCCGCGGCGCAGGCGCTGACTGACACGCTTACGGACCGGGTACGGGTGTCGCCGATCACCACGGAGCGCGTCCAGATGGACAGCGGCTCGCTCGAAGATCTGCTCGTCGACTGGCTGAACGAGCTGCTCTATCGGTTCGAGGTACGAAACCTGCTGGTGGCCGACGCGGACGTCGCGCTCCGGCCGGACGGCGATCGCTGGCATCTCGACGCGGCGGTCCGCGGCGAACCCTTCGATCCCGCACGGCATCCGATCCGCGTGCTGGTCAAGAGCGCCACGTATCACTCGCTGCAGCTCGTCGAGCGCGATGGACACTGGAGCGCGACCATCGTCTTCGATATCTGAGACTGACACGCCACTGATGGCACGAATCGAACAGGTCGACGCGTATCGATATCGTCTCCCCAGGGAAGAGGGCATGCTCGTCGACGGGATGGTGTACGCCGACGAGCGGATGATGCGCGACATCCAGAAGGACGAAAGCCTGCAGCAGGTGCGCAACGTGGCGCACCTGCCCGGGATCGTGCGCGCGTCGATCGCCATGCCCGACATTCACTGGGGCTACGGCTTTCCGATCGGCGGCGTCGCGGCGACGGACGCCGACGAGGGCGTCGTCTCGCCGGGCGGCGTTGGCTACGACATCAATTGCGGCGTGCGGCTGCTGCGGTCGACGCTCACCCGCGAGGAGATTGCGCCGCGGCTCGAGTCGATCGTCGCCGCGATGTACCGGAACGTCCCGACCGGCGTCGGCGCCCATCGCCGCGATCTCCGCCTGACGGGCGGGGATCTGCGTCACGTGCTCGAGAAAGGTGCGGGGTGGGCGGTGTCACAGGGACTCGGCCGCGCCGAGGATCTCGACACCGTCGAGGAGCGCGGCTGCATTGCCGGCGCCGATCCGGATCTCGTCTCGGAGCGCGCCGAGGAACGGGGGCGCACGCAGCTCGGGACGCTGGGATCGGGGAACCACTTTGCCGAGATGCAGTACGTCGCCGAGGTCTATGACGAGCGGATCGCCGCCGCGTTCGGGCTGTTCGCGAATCAGATCACGGTGATGATCCACAGCGGCTCGCGCGGCCTCGGCCATCAGGTCTGCACCGATCACCTGCGCGTGATGGGGGACGCCAGCCGGCGCTACGGCATCACGCTGCCCGATCGCCAGCTCGCGTGCGCGCCGATCGCATCGCCGGAAGGCCGCGCGTATCTGGCCGCGATGGCGGCCGCCGCGAACTTCGCGTTCGCGAACCGCCAGGTGATGGCGCACTGGGTGCGCGAGAGCGTCGCCGGCGTGCTCGGGCTCGCGCCCGATCGCACCGGGATCGCCACCGTGTACGACGTGTGCCACAACATCGCGAAGTTCGAAACCTTCTCCGTCGACGGCCGGTCGAGGCGCCTGTGCGTGCATCGCAAGGGCGCCACCCGCGCGTATCCGCCCAATCACCCTGGCACGCCCGCCGCGTATCGCGACGTCGGCCAGCCGGTCCTGATTCCCGGCGACATGGGACGGTACTCCTACGTCATGGCGGGGACCGATCGGGCGCTCGACGAGACGTTCGGGTCTGCGTGCCATGGGGCGGGGCGCGTGATGAGCCGCGGCGAGGCCAAGCGCGCCGTGAAGGGACGATCGCTGTTCGACGAGATGAAGCAGCGCGGGGTCCACGTCATGGCGGCGGGCGTCGCCACGGTCGCGGAGGAGATGCCGGAAGCCTACAAGGACGTCTCCGACGTGGTGAACGTCGTCCACGGCGCCGGCATCGCGACACGCGTCGCGCAGCTGCGCCCGATAGGGGTCATCAAGGGCTGAGCATCGGCGGCGTCTTTCCGTTCTCTGCGATCTCCCCTGATCGTCAGTGTTCGTTGCCGACCGGCGTTTCCGCTAGAATCATTCGCGCCTGCCGGACGTCCAAAAGGTGTGAACAACGCTGTCAATGCCCTCTGCCGAGATCGCGCAATGTCCAGGTGTGCCGCTCGGCGCCGGGCACGTCACGGCGCGTCCGTTCATCCGCCTGCGAACACGAGTATGAAGACCAGACTCCTCACTGTGCTGCTCGCGGGTGCGTGGCTGGCGGCGGTCCCCGCCGCCCAGCAGCCGCCCGCGGCCCCGGAATCGCCACTCACCTTCAAGGTCGAGGTGAACTACGTCGAGATCGATGCCGTCGTCACCGACGGCCAGGGCAACTTCGTGCGCGACCTGACGCGGGACGATTTCCAGATCGTCGAGGAAGGGAAGCCGCAGACCCTGTCGGTGTTCTCCAGGGTGGAGATCCCGATCGCGCGCGCGGATCCGCCGCTCTTCGCGAAGGCCGCGCTGCCGCCGGACATCGCGACCAACCGCACGCCGTTCGAAGGGCGCGTGTTCGTCATCGTGATCGACGATCTGCACATCGGCCTGTCGCGGACGCCGCGCGTCCGCAACGCCGCGCGCCAGTTCATCGAGCGGTACGTCGGCGCGAACGATCTCGTCGCGGTCGTGAACACGCGCGGGCGCAGCGAGGCGATGCAGGACTTCACGAGCAACCGCCAGCTCGCGCTGGCCGCGGTCGATCGCGCGATCGGGCAGGGCGCGGACTCTTCGGTGAAGGCCGCGCTGCAGGACTATCAGACCAACCAGGGGGCGCCGGGCCTCGATTCGCGCCTCAATCGCGACGCCAACGAGCTCGAGCGCTATTACAACGCGCGCAACTCGCTCGGTACGCTCAAGAGCCTCTCCGACTTCGTGTCGGGGATGCGGGGCCGCCGCAAAGCCATCGTGCTGTTCAGCGAGGGCATCAACTACGACGTCACGAACCCGATTCAGAACCGCTATGCGACGGAGGTCCAGCAGAGCATCAACGACCTGATTGCCGCCGCCACGCGCGCGAACGCGAGCATCTATGCCGTCGATCCCCGCGGCGTCTCCTCGGGCGCCGAAGACTCGATCGATATCGGATCGCTGCCCGCCGACAACTCGATCAGCCTCACGCAGATGCAGGACGAGCTGCGCATCTCGCAGGCCAGCCTCCGGCTGATGGCCAACGACACCGGCGGCATCGCCGTGCTCAACTCGAACGATTTCCGCACCGGCTTCTCGCGCATCCTCGACGAGAACAGCAGCTACTACGTGCTCGGCTACTATCCGTCGAACGACAAGCGCGACGGCCGGTTCAGGAACGTCCAGGTCCGGATGCTGAAGCCCGGGCTTCGGGTCCGCGCGCGCCGCGGCTACTACGCGCCGAAGGGAAAGGCCGAGGAGCCGAAGCCCGCCGGACGCGAAGGCACGTCGCCGGAGCTGCGCGCGGCGCTGTCGAGTCCGATTCCGATCAGCGGACTGACGATGGCCGCGGCGGCGACGCCGTTCCGCGGCGCGTCGCCCAACGACGCGATCGCGCTGGCGCTGGAAATCGACGGCGCACGCCTGAAGTTCACGCCGGCCTCCGACGGCCGGTTCCAGAACACGATCGAGATCTCGCTGTACGCCGCCGACGCGTCGGGGAAGATCAAGGCTGGCGCGCGCGACGTGCTGTCGTTGAACCTGCAGCCGCAGACGCATGCGGT
>JABFWM010000524.1 GCA_013362195.1 Acidobacteriota bacterium | reverse complement strand
CGGCCTCGTGCTCATCGGCGGACCCACCGGTTCCGGCAAGACCACCACGCTCGCCGCGCTCGTCAACGAGATCAACCGCCGCGATCAGCGCCATATCGTGACGATCGAGGATCCGATCGAGTACGAACACGCGCACCTCGGCTCGATCGTCGAACAGGTGGAGATTGGCGTCGACGCGCCGGATTTTCCGACGGCGCTTCGTGCCGCGCTGCGGCAGGCGCCCGACGTGCTCGTCGTCGGCGAGATGCGCGATCCGGAGACGATGCGGATCGCGCTCGCGGCGGCGGAGACCGGCCACCTCGTCTTCTCGACGGTGCACACCACGGATGCCGCGTCGACCGTGGCGCGCATTGCCGACTCGTTCCCCTCCGAACGGCAGAACACCATTCGCCAGGAGCTCTCGATGGCGCTTGCGGCGGTGATGACGCAGACGCTCGTGCCGCGCGTCGGCGGCGGCCTCGCGCCGGCCGTGGAGCTGCTGATGATCGGCTACGGCGCGCGGCAGCACGTGCGTCGCAACGCGCTGCAGCACCTGCATCAGGAGATCACGATCACACGCAAGCACGGATCGCTCACGCTCGAAGAGTCGCTGGCGCAGCTCGTGAAGAGCGGCACGATCGACCGTCAGGACGCGCTCATGCGTGCCGCGCACCTCGAGGAGATGGAGCAGCTGCTGCGCTGAATTCGGCAGCCCAACGGCGCATCCGGCGCTTAGTCCCGGGAAAATCCGCCGATTCGGGCATGGAAGATGCTTCGAGTCGGGGCGTCAGCGTTCGTGTGTCACTTCACTTTTCGGCAGGAGGAAACTCATGCGCATTGTTCGGCGAATCCTTGGCACCACGCTCGCGCTCATGTTGTGCGCACCGGCCGCGTGGGCGCAGCAGACCCATGTCATCACCCCGTCAGCGCTCGATCAGGCGGTCCAGCAGCGCGTCAGCCAGGATCAGGCGGACCGAGTGACCATCCGCAACTTCCTCCAGCGTTCGGACGTGAAAGCCGTGGCGGAGAAGGCCGGCTTGTCGCTGGCGAAGGCGGACGCGGCGGTGTCGACGCTGCAGGGCGACGATCTGCGGCAGATCGCGGCGCAGGCGCGCACGGCGGATCAGCAGCTCGCCGGCGGCGCGACCACCGTCGTGATCACGACCACGACGATCATCATCATCCTGCTCGTCGTCCTGCTGATCGTCGCGATCGCGGATTGACGGGGTTCGCGAATCTCTTTCGCACGGTCGTGGTGGCGGCGCTGCTCGGCGGCGCCGCCGTCCCTCCCCCGGCCGTTCTCGCGCAACCCGCCCAGGTCCCGCCCCCGCTGCTCGACGGTCCCTATCTTCCGCAACCCGAAGCGCTCTGCGGCGGCGCGGCCGCCGCAATGGTGATGCGCTACTGGGGCGCGCACGACATTTACGCGGATGCCTTCGCGTCGCTCGTCGATGCCGCCGCGGGCGGCATCCGTACCGGCGCACTCGTCGCCGCGCTGGAGCAGCGCGGATGGACGGTGATCGCCGGTCCCGCCGAGCCCGGGGCCCTGCGCGCGCACCTCGACCGGCGGCGTCCGGCGATTGCGTTGATCGAAGACAGACCCGGCACGTTTCACTACGTGGTCGTCGTCGGCTCGAGCGGCGGCAAGATCATCGTCCACGATCCCGCCCGCGCACCCTTCCGCGTCCTCGACGAGGGCGCGTTCGATCGCGTGTGGCAACCGTCGGGCCGCTGGATGATGGTCGCGCTGCCGCCCGCCGCCACGAGGCCGGCCGTGAACCACGAGGCTGAATCGGTCAGCGCGTCGGCGACCTCGTCAGCCGCTGATCCCTGCGCTGGACTGATCGACGAAGGCGTCCGCCAGGCGAACGCCGGAGATCGCGCGACGGCCCGTCGCACCCTCGATGCGGCCGCCGATCACTGTCCGGATTCTTCCGCCGCATGGCGCGAGCTGGCCGGCCTGGACGCGCTCGACGGCAACTGGACCGACGCGGAAGCGCACGCCGCGCGCGCCGCCGCCGCCAACCCGCACGACGAGCACGCGTGGCGCGTGCTGGCGACGTCGCGCTTCGTACGGCACGACGACCACGGCGCGCTCGATGCGTGGAACGAGGTGGGGGAGCCGAGGGTCGATCTGGTGGACGTGAAAGGCCTCGAACGCACGCGCTACGCGATCGTCGCCGACGCCATCGACGCGCCGCCGCGATCGCTGCTCACCGCCCCGCGGCTCCGGCGCGCGGAAAAACGCGCCCGCGAGGTTCCGGCGCTGGCCCTCGCGCGGGTGCGCTTTCATCCGCTTGAAAATGGCCGGGCGCAGATCGACGCCGCCGTCGTCGAACGCGCCGCGGCGCCGCTGCAGCCGGCCGCCTGGATCGGCATTGGCCTCGGCGCCGCCGTCGAGCGCGAACTCGCGACGTCGTTCGCGAGCGTCACCGGCGGCGGCGAGCTCATGACGGTGTCGTGGCGATGGTGGGAACGGCGTCCGCGGGTCGCGTTGTCGCTTGCGGCCCCGGCGCCCCGCGCCCTCGGCGGCGGTGTGTGGCGCGTCGATGCGCTGCGCGAGACGCAATCGTTCGGACCGGCGGCCGTGAAAGAAGTCCGATCGCGCGTGGGGCTCACGCTGTCGAACTGGCTCACATCGCGCGTGCGCGTCGAAGCCGGCGCCGGCCTCGAACGGTTCCGGCCGGTGTCGGATCGCAGTGCCGTGCTGTCGGGCGCGGTCGAATACTGGCCCGTCGACGATCGCGTCGCCATCGAAGCGCGCGCGTCGACGTGGCTCGCCGGCGGCGACCCCTTCCACGCCGGCGCCCTGATCGCGCGGTGGCAGTCGTCAGCGGCGACGGCCGGCACGGTGCTGCTCGCGCGCGCCGAAGCACATGCGGCATCGGCTTCCGCTCCCGCATCGGTGTGGCCCGGGGCAGACACCGGCCACGC
>JABFWM010000428.1 GCA_013362195.1 Acidobacteriota bacterium | reverse complement strand
GCACCCTCATCGACGACCGCGAGCCCGGCGCCGGCGCGACGCAGGCGTCGGCCGGCATGCTCGCCCCCTACGTGGAAGCCCACGAGTGTGGACCGCTGCTCGACCTCGGCGTCCGCAGCCTCGCGCTCTATGACGAGTGGATCGCGCGCGTCGCCCGGGACGCCGGCCTCCCCGTCGAATACCGACGCACCGGCACGCTGGAAATCGCGCTCGACGCGCTGCACGCCGACGAACTCCGCGCGCTCGCGACGACCAGCGCCGCCGACGTTCGCACGTGGCTGGATCCGGCGAACGCCCGCGCCGAGTACCCGGCACTCGGCGCGATCGCCGGCGCGCTCTTCACGCCTACGCATGGCTACGTCGCCGCGCGGCAGCTCACCGCCGCGCACACGGCGGCCGCCCTGCACCGCGGCGCGTCACTCGAGCGCGCACGCGTCCTCCGCATCGCACGCGACGCCGACGCCCTGCGCGTCACCACCTCGCGCCGCACGCTGACGGCGGCGTCGGTCGTCCTCGCGCCAGGCGCGTGGGGCTCGGAGATTGCGATCGACGGCGTGCCGCCGCTGCCGCTGCGCCCCGTGCGCGGCCAGCTGCTGCATCTCGGCTGGCGCGGCGCTCCGCTCGGCACGATTGTCTGGGGGCCGGACTGCTACATCGTGCCTCGCACCGATGGCACGCTGCTCGTCGGCGCCACCGTTGAAGAGGTCGGTTTCGACGAGCGGACCACCGCGGCCGGCGTTCATGATCTCCTCGGCGCGTCGTGCGACCTGCTGCCGGATGGATCGAGCGCGACGTTCCTCGCCGCGCATGTCGGGCTCCGGCCCGCCACGCCCGACGAACTCCCCCTGCTCGGTCCCGATCCGCGGATGCCCGGACTCGTGCACGCGTCAGGACACTTCCGCAACGGCGTGCTGCTCGCGCCGTTGACGGCCCGTGCGGTCGTCGATTGGATCGTGGACGGGAAGCGCGATCCGGCGTTCGACACGCTGACGCCGGATCGGTTTGGTCACGCGCGTTGCTGAGGACTCAAGCGGCGTGAACCGGCGGGTTGCGGCCGCCGCATCACCGCTGGCTTACTGGCCGCCGCCTGGACCACCCGTCACGGTCCCGGCGGTCGGCGCACCCGTCGCCGTAGTCGACGATGAGGTGTCGGGCAGCGCAATCTGCTGTGCACCCGGCGAGCCGTTCGTCCCGGTGGCACCTCCCGCGGAAGCCGGCCCGCCAACGCGCTGCACGGTGCGGTAGGTGATCAGCGCGAGCTGATAATCGAGCTGCGCCTGCAGCTCGTTGTTGCGCGCGATCGCGAGATCGCGCTGCGCCTGGATGACGTTGAAGTTCGTCGACATCCCCACTTCGTAGCGCTTCTGCTCCGCGTCGAGCCGCTGTTCGGACAACTCGCGCGCCAGCCGCGTGGTCTCGATCCGTTCGCGATTCTGATCGAGCTGCAGTGCCGCCTGACGGATCTCGCGGACGGCCTTGAATTCGGCGCTGCGCAGGCGCGCAACGGCCTGTTCCCGTTCGAGCTGCGTCCGCGCGAGCGCCGCCTGCTCTTCGCTGCGGCCGATCGGATAGCTGAGGGAGAATCCGACCGTCCACGTCGGGTAATCGGCAGCGAACAGCTGCCGCAGCACATCGCCGAACGCGGTTGCGCCGATCGGCTCCGCGATGCCTGGGAATCCGCCTCGACGCGTCAGCTCGGTTCCGCCGAGGCCGTTGGTGAGATACGTCGCCTGCGCGCGCAGATCCGGCAGCACGTCGTTTTTCGCCAGCGTCACCGCGGTTTCGGCGTTCTGAATCTGTTTCCGGGCGCGAACCAGATCCGTGCGCTCCTGAAGCGCGACCCGCACCGCGGTATCGACGTCCGGCGTCGGCGCGACCGGCGGGACGATATCGGCCGGCTCGAAGCGGACCGACCAGAAGTCGGGCCGTTGGGGATCAAGAATCAGGATGCGCAACGAGTCTTCCGCCTGCCGGACCAGCGTGTGCGCAACAATCAGGTTCTCGCGACGCTGGGCCACTTCGGCGCGCGCCGACACGAGATCGAGCGGCGGCGACTGCCCGACGTCGACGCGCGCGCGGTTGTTGCGCTCGAGCTCGAGGGAGAGGTCGAGCGCACGCTGCTGCACCGCGACTGCGGCCCGGGCGAGCACCAGTCCCCAATACGCGCGCTCGGCGCCAGCCGTCGTCGCGACGCCGGTCTCGCGCAGCGATACGTCGGCGATCTCCTGATTGCGCTGTGCCGTCGTGACCTGCGCCCGCAGCCGATCGATCTTGAAGCCGCGCAGCAGCGGCTGCGAGACCACCGCCTGGAGCTGCGCCGACACGGCCGGGTTGAAGTTCGACAGCGTGCTGCTGGCGTTGGTGCGGTTCGACGTCCACCCGAGGCTGTACGCGCCGCCGCCCCACGGCAGCTGCTGTCCGACGCCGATGTTGCCCGACCAGACGTCGGTGCGAACGCCGGTGGTCCCGAAGAACACACTGGTCGGCGGTGCCTGCTGCACGTTGCGGTTGATGCCCGACCGCAGCGTCGGCAGGAACACGGCGCGCGCCTGCGCGGTGCGCTCGGCGGTGATGCGCGGATCGTATCCGGCGGCGCGAAGATCGGGATTGTTCTCCGTCGCCATCCGGACGGCATCGTCGGCGGTGAGCTTCAGCACCTCGCCCGCGGCGGACGCCGGCGTGGCCTGGACGGAAAGGGCGGCGCCGACGTCCTGCGCGCGGGCCGGGACGGCGGTCAACGCCACGAGCATCGCGGCGCCGGTCGCGGCGGCCGCGGCCGCGCGGCGGCCCCGTCCCCAGGAAAACAGCCGCACCCTGGCGAGATCGTCGAACAGGGAGTACGCCACCGGCGTCGCGACGAGCGACAACACCAGCACGATTGACTGTCCGCCGATGATGACGAAACCGAGCGCGC
>JABFWM010000644.1 GCA_013362195.1 Acidobacteriota bacterium | reverse complement strand
GTTGATCTGAATGATTGGCCGATCGTCGAAGCCGAGCGGACACCAGCTCACATAGCCGGGCGCGTAGGCCCATGACACATACGCCGGCGCCCAGCGCGCCGCCGGGATCCAGAACCACGAGCCGGCAGAGAAGCCCCAGCGTCCGTAGTGGTGCGTCGGCCACGAGAAGGCATCCAGGCCAATCCACGTCCATCCGTATCGGGGATAGGTCATCCAGCGGCCGTAATAATAAGGACGCCACCCCGTGTCGACGCGCGGATACCAGACGTACCCGTACGGCTGCGCGTAGCGCCAGTCCCCGTACTGATCGAAGGTCGGCGCGTAGGCCTGCATGGTCGAGGGCAGGTAGGTGGTCGAGACGCCGAGGCGAATGTCGCGGCGCTGTTCGGACCAGCGATCGAAGTCGTCCCAGTTCGCGGAATTGAACGTGTAGGGGTAGGAGGGCGCCAGGCCGGCGCTCGCATAGGCCCGTTCGCCCGCGCGAAGCGCGGTCGATCCTTCGTCGGTGAAGAGTTCCCCCGCACCGCGCAGCACCGCGAGTTCGAGCTGGGTTTCGCGGGCACCGTGAATCAGCGCGACGCGGTATTCCCCCGCCTGGGTGATGCGCGCGGAGCCCGCGGGCGAGTCGATCCGGTAATCCACCGGCCGCCGGCCGACGAGATTCAATCGAACGCGGCCGTCGATCAGCCGCAGCAGGTCGTCGGACTGCACGTCGATGGTGGTCGCCGAGTCGAGATGCAGCGTGCTGCCATCCTCGAACAGGACCTCGACCCGCCCGTCGGCCGTGCGCAGCCGATCCCCCGTCAACAGCGGCATGTTCAGCGCGGAGGCCTCGGTCCGTCCGTCGCGTTCGAGCGAGGCGGCGCCTTCGACGAGTGCGACGTGAGCGGGCGCTCCCAGATCGGGTTCCTGGGCGTATGCGGGAACGGTCAGGGAGCCGAGCGCCGCAAGGCAGAGGGAGAACGCAAGGCGGCGGTGCATAGGGACCTCACCGGCAGGCTGGCAATCCGCAGTATATCACCGGCTTGCGGGCTGTCGAGGTCGTCAAATCCGAGCTCATCGCCTTGACAGGTGGCCGCTCAGATTTTATACTTCCATCGTTATAAAGCTTCCGACCTGCCCGAAGCGGCCTTTCGCGGGCACGCTCGAACGAGGAGAAAGGCGAGGACACAGCACATGAGCAAGATCATTGGCATCGACCTGGGCACGACGAACTCCGTCGTCGCGGTGATGGAAGGCGGCGAGCCCGTCGTCATCACCAATCCCGAAGGCAGCCGCATCACGCCGTCGGTCGTCGGCTTCACCAAGTCGGGTGAGCGGCTCGTCGGCCAGGTGGCCAAGCGTCAGGCGGTCACGAATCCCGAGAACACGGTGTTCTCGATCAAGCGGTTCATGGGCCGCAAATATGACGAAGTCAACGAAGAGATGAAGATGGTGCCGTACCAGGTGGTGCGCGCGTCGAACGGCGACGTCCGCGTGCACGCCGGCGGCAAGGATTATTCGCCGCCTGAGATCTCCGCGATGATCCTGCAGAAGCTGAAGCAGGCGGCGGAGGAGTATCTCGGGTCGTCGGTGACCAAGGCGGTCATCACCGTCCCCGCGTACTTCAACGACGCGCAGCGGCAGGCGACCAAGGACGCGGGGCAGATTGCCGGCCTCGAGGTGATGCGCATCGTCAACGAGCCGACGGCGGCGGCGCTGGCGTACGGCCTCGACAAGAAGAAGGACGAGACCATTGCCGTCTACGACTTCGGCGGCGGCACGTTCGACATCTCGATCCTCGAGGTGGGCGCAGGCGTGGTCGAAGTCAAGGCCACGAACGGCGACACGCACCTCGGCGGCGACAACCTCGATCAGCGCGTCATCGACTGGATCACCAGCGAGTTCAAGAAGGCGGAAGGCATCGATCTCAGCAAGGATCGGATGGCGCTGCAGCGCCTGAAGGAAGCGGCGGAGAAGGCGAAGATGGAGCTCTCCACGGTCATGGAGACCGACATCAGCCTGCCGTTCATCACCGCCGACCAGACCGGCCCGAAGCACCTGCAGCTGAAGCTGACGCGGGCGAAATTCGAGCAGCTCGTCGAGGATCTGCTGCAGAAGACGGTCGGCCCGACCAAGCAGGCGCTCGCCGACGCCGGGATCGACGCCGGCAGGATTGACGAGGTCGTGCTCGTGGGCGGCTCGACGCGCATCCCGCGCGTGCAGGCGATCGTCAAGGAACTGTTCGGCAAGGAGCCGCACAAGGGCGTGAACCCGGACGAAGTCGTCGCGGTCGGCGCGGCGATTCAGGCCGGGGTGCTCGCGGGCGAAGTGAAGGACCTGCTCCTGCTCGACGTCACCCCGCTTTCTCTCGGCATCGAGACGATGGGCGGCGTGATGACGACGCTGATTCCGCGCAACACGACGATCCCGACGCGCAAGAGCGAGATGTTCTCGACCGCGGCGGACAACCAGACGAGCGTCGAAGTGCACGTGCTGCAGGGCGAGCGCCCGATGGCCCGCGACAACCGCACGCTCGGACGCTTCCACCTGACCGGTCTTCCGCCGGCGCCGCGCGGCGTGCCGCAGATCGAGGGCACCTTCGACAGCGACGCCAACGGCATCGTCAACGTGTCGGCGAAGGACATGGCGACGCAGAAGGAGCAGAAGATCACCATCACGGCGTCGAGCGGCCTCTCGAAGGACGAGGTCGATCGGATGATGAAGGAAGCGGAGTCGCACGCCGACGAAGACAAGAAGCGCAAGGAGGAGATCGAGACGCGCAACCACGCGGATCAGGCGGTCTACGTGGCCGATAAAACGCTGCGCGATTCGGGCGACAAGCTCGGCGCAGCAGAGCGCGCGGCGATCGAGTCCGCGATCAACGACCTCAAGACGTCGATCGATGCCAACGCCATCGAAGGCATGAAGCGCC
>JABFWM010000373.1 GCA_013362195.1 Acidobacteriota bacterium | reverse complement strand
GTCCGCCCGGCGCCCCAGATCGTGCTGGTATTCCAGGCGCTGCCGGCCGGCTTGATCACGCCGCCGGTGAGCCGGTGGTTGCCCCAGAGGATCGTCTTGCTCCACACGTTGTGGGTCGGCACGTGCTCGCCGGCCGTTGCGGTCGCATAGAACCGCGCCAACTGCACCGCGCCGCGCGCGTTGAGGAAGCCCGCGCCCTGCGTGAGCGCGTCATACCTGTAGTTCTGCGCCGTGTACTCGATGATGGCTTTCACGAGGTTCGGCGTCAGGCCGGGATTCGCCTGGATCATCAGCGCGGCCGTGCCGGCGACGATCGGCGCCGCCATGCTGGTGCCGGTCAGACTGAGATACGGCTTGTACGGCGTCGGCAGCAGCCCGTTCAGGAGGTAGGCCGCCTTGGTCGTGTACATCAGGCTGCCCGGAGTGGCGAGCGAGACGATGCCGGTGCCCGGCGCCACGACGTCAGGCTTTGCCTCGTAGTCGATTGCGGTCGGGCCGCGCGAGCTGTAGCTTGCGATCACGTCGTCCACGCGGGTGACGGTCCCCTCGTGGCTGTACGCGCCGACGGTCAGGACCCAGGGCGCGTTGCCCGGCGCGGTGATCGCGCCGTACTGCACCTGACCCGCGGCATTCCGGCCCAGATTGCCGGCGGCCGTGACCACGACGAGGCCCGCATCCACCGCGCGCTTCGCGGCGAGCGTCAGCGGGTCGGTGTTGTACGACTCCGTGACGCGCGCGCCAACCGAGAGGTTGATCACGCGCAGGTTGTACTCCGCCTTGTTCTGGACGACCCAGTCGAGCGCGGCGATCACGTTGCTGATGTAGCCGCCGCCGTGGTCGTCGAGCACCTTGAGGCTCACGAGGTGCGCGGCCGGCGCGATACCCGCGCGCGCGCCCATCGTGTCGTAGCCGTTGCCGGCAATGATGCCCGCGACGTGCGTGCCGTGGCCGTTGTCGTCATACGCCGCGGTGCGGGCGTTGACGAAGTCCACGAACTTCGCGACGCGCTGCCCGTTGACGAGGCGGACGCTGGCGTTGGTGCCGCTGTAGGTGAGGTCGTCGTGCCAGGACGCGACGCCCGAGTCGATGACGGCCACACCGACGCCGGCGCCGTCGTAGCCCATTTCCCACTGGACTGCGCGCGCGCCCGACACGACGGCGGCCCGGTTCATCTCTCCGCCGGTCGGCCGATCCCAATGGATGCTGGCGACAGCGGGAGAATCCGCGAGCTTGCGAAGCTGATTATTCGTCAGCTCCACCACCTGACCGTTGAGGAGACTCAGACGGCGACCGAGCTTGGCGCCTACCTTCTTATAATCTGCGGATGCATCCAGGCCCGGGTTCAGCACCACGATCACACGCGAGGTGGACACGCCACCCTTGAGCGCGCGATCGTTCAGCTTTCGATCGAGCTTGGGATGATCCCCCGGCCGATCGGCCGCGGAGGCCGTCGCACCGAGCAGGCAGATCAGCGTGACCGCTGTCCCTGCCAGGAATTTACGCCACATGATGCACCTGATTACCCTTCCTGCCGCAATACTCATCGCACCGTGATTAGTGGATGATGGATCCCCAGACCGCCCTGGTCTGGCGCCAGTCGTCTCGGACAATCGACCAGAGTGCCTGGTCGAGGTATTCGCCGTTGCGCAGAAAACTCTTGCGCAAGACGCCTTCCTTCACGGCGCCCGCCTTGGCGAGCGCGCCATTTCCCCGTCCGTTCAGCACCGCCGCACGTGCCTCGAGCCGATGCACGCCGACCGTCTCGAACGCGAACTCGATCGTGAGCCTTGCTGCATCCATGAACACGCCCGTGCCCCAGAATGACGATCCAAGTACGAACCCCCATTCCGCCGTCCCGAACGCCGGTTCCAGTTGACGCACCTGAAACAGCCCGATCGCCGTGTCGAGCCCGTGCGGGACCACCGCGAAGCAGATGTAACGACCCGCGGCGCGCTCATCGTGCGTCCACTGGATGAACCGCTCGAACCCCTCGACGGTCGTGGGCGGCGGCGAAATGAACCGCGCGACTTCTCCGGCCGTCAGCAGCTCGCAGAGCGAAGCCGCATCGGCTGGCCGCAGCTCGCGCAGCGTCACGCCGTGGCCCGCCAGCACGGGCAGCGCGTTCTTCCAGTCGGCGGTCGTTTCCGGTTCCGACATGATGGTCGTGGTCGTCGCCATGGCGTTGACGTCCTGGAGCCGCTCCATTTACCGGCTCCCCGTCTGCGTGCCCCAGACAACGTTGCTGAAGTCATGGCTGCGGACGGTGCCCCAGACGATGTTGTCGAAGTCGCGCAGCGTGCCCCACACGATGTTGTCGAAGGCGCCGGCGTTTGCCGTCGTCCCCCAGACGATGTTGTCGAAATCCGACACCGTGCCCCAGACGATGTTCTCGGCGTCGCGCAGCGTGCCCCAGACGATGTTGTCGAAGTCGCGCGAGACGGTGCCCCACACGATGTTCTCGCCGTCGCGCACGCCAATCGCGTGATCGCCCCACACGATGTTGGTGCCCCACACGATGTTGGTGCCCCACACGATGTTGTCGAAGTCGGCGACCGTGCCCCAGACGATGTTGTCGAAGTCGCGCAACGTGCCCCAGACGATGTTGTCGAAGATCGCGGCGTGCGTCGTCAGGACGGTGGAGTTCGCGATGCGCTGGTCGCCCCAGATCAGCGTCTGCGACCACGGTTCGAGGTGATTGCCGATCACGCTGGAGGGAGAGACGAAGCCCAGCCATGGTTGATTGAGCGGCACGCGCGCGTCGATGGCCTCGGCCAGCGTCACGGCGCCGATCGCGTTGATTTCGCCAGTGCCCTGGGCGAGCGCATCCGCTTCCACGCCCCTGCTCGCGAGCACCGGCAGCGCGCTGACCTGCAGCATCGCCTTGACCAGGTTCGGCGTCGGAGAGCTGCCAGGATGCGCGACGCGGTTGGCTTCGATCGCCAGCGACGCAACGCCGGTGACGACGGCGGCCGCCATGCTGGTGCCACTGAGGCTGACGAACTTCTTCCCGTTCTTCGTGACGGTGAGCTGCGGGAACGCGGCAAGCAGGGAGCTCGAACGCGACGAGTCCGACACCAGGCCAACGCCCGGCGCGACGAGATCCGGCTTCGCGAACCCGTCGTACCACGTCGGTCCTCGCGAGCTGAACCACGCGATGCGATCGTCGCCGTGCAGATCGGTGTGCTTCGTGTCGACGGCGCCGACGGTTATCGCGGACGGCGCGTTCCCCGGCGAGAGGACCCCGGCATACCCGACGTTGCCATTCTTGTCGACGCCGACGTTGCCCGCGGCGACGACCACCACGAGACCGGCGCGAACGGCCCGCTCGATGGCGAGCACGAGCGGATCGGTCGCCGCCCGTTCGAGAATCGGATGGCCGAGCGACAGGTTGATGACGTCGATCCCCTTGGTGTGACGGTTCGCCACGACGAAGTCGATCGCGCGCAGCACGTCAGACGCACGGCCGCGGCCCTGCCCGTCCAGCACCTTCAGGCCGAACAGCCGCACGCCCGGCGCAATACCGCCGAACTCGCCCTGCGAGAGGCGGCCACTGCTGGCAATCAGGCCGGCGACGTGGGTGCCGTGGCCGTAGTCGTCGTACGGCGTCGCAGGCGCCGAGCCGCCGGCGGTGAAGTCCCAGAACCCTTCGATGGATCGCGAGAGATCGCGGTTCGCATCGATGCCCGAATCGATGATGGCGACGCCGATGCCGGCTCCGGTGTAGGGCACGCGATCGGCGCCGACGGTCGTCCGGAGCGTGTAGGGCAGCGCGCGGCGGGTTTCAAAGACCTGCCGCAGCGCATCGGCGATCAGCGATCCCTTCGCGTCGGCGGCCGCCTTCTGCGGATCCACACCGGTCACCGACACCGCCACGTCCGATGACACGGCCACCGTCGTCGGATCGGCGGCAAGCGCGGCGAGATCGTCGCCGTGCACCCGCGCGGTCAGCGCGTTGAGCGATGGATGTTCGGCCTCCACGACATCGCCGTGCGCGAGCAGCGCCTTCTTCAACGCCACGCGTTCGGCGGCGGAATGGGTCTGGATGATCACGCGCTGCGGGCCAGGCGCGGGGGACGCCGCGGCCTCACGAAGCGCGAGATCGAGCTTGGCCAGTCGTCCGGCCGGACGGCCGGCTGCCTGTGCTGCCATGGGCAGCAGCAGGGCGGCCGCAGCCGCCAGGAACACACGGGGAGCAGAGATGCGGTCTTTCATTGCGTCCAACGGCAGAGCAATCGCGAGGCCACAACGGCAGGGCTTATTTCATCTGACCGCAAATCATTGACAGGAAGCGAGTTCTGCTATTGGACGGGCCGTACTTTCGAAATGGTCAGCGCCGGCCCTTGTGCTGAGATGGAACAACAGATCCGTAATGACGACTGTCGTTTTTCGTTAACGACACAGCCGTAAGGGGTTACGAACTCTGTGCTATTGCGGCACACAAGTTCAGGAGTGGAACATCTGGGCGAAACGCCAGAAGTCGCTTGCTTTGAATAATTTACGAATTGTCTGCCGGCCAGAGGAGGGGATCCCTGGCTGGGGCGGCCAGCTGAACCACCAGAACCGACATCACGATCGCGATCGCCGGGGTGAGCAGCCAGGGCGCGTCGGCCCCACCCCGTGCCGATCCCGCGTCCTGCAGCATCGCGCCCCAGCTTGGCGCCGGCGGCGCAAACCCTAGACCCACATAGGAAAGCGTCGCCTCGGCCATGACGAACGCGGGAAGCAGCACCGTCGCCTGGACGTACAGGAATCCGAGCGAGGCGGGTAGCAGGTGACGGCCGATCACCCGCATGGGCCCTGCGCCAACTGCCCGCGCAGCTTCCGCGTACTCCTCGCTTCGTTCGACAATGAAGATTCCGCGTACGCCGCGGGCGGCGGCCGGCCAGCCGACGAGGCTGAAGACCAGGACCAGCGCCGCAAACACCTGCACCGGACTGAGGACGAGCGGCAGCGCGCCCCGCAGCGCGAGCACGACGTAGATGCCCGGCAGGACGAGCACGAGATCTGCGACGCGCATCAGCGCCGCATCGGCCCAGCCGCCCGCATAGCCGGCGACGGCTCCGGCGGCCGCGCCCACGGCCAGCGCGATCACCGTGCCCAGCAGTGCGACCCCCAACGAGAGGCGCGCGCCGGCGGCGACGCGCGACAGCACGTCGCGACCAAGCGCGTCACTGCCGAGCGCGAACCAAGGCTCCGCACCATCGACGCGCACGAGCGCGCCCGAGACCCACCGCAGCGGAATCATCCGCGTGCGATCTTCCTCGTACCGGCGTTCCAGGGGATCGACGAGCCGCATCGGATACACGAACGGCGCGCGCCAGCTGCCGCCGGCGTCGATGACGTGGGGCCGCATCGGCGGCGCGAACGGATAGGCCGAAAATTGACGGCCCGGATCGTACGGCGCGAGCCAGGGAGCCGCGAGCGCGCAGGCGGCAAGACCGATCGCGAGGATCACGCCGGTACGTGTGCGGCGCGTCATGCGGTCTCCGATTCGACGCGCGGATCGAGGGCCGCGTGCGCGACGTCGGCCGCGAGCACGCCGACGCCGAGGAACAGCGCGCCCGCCGCCGCGCAGCCGGCGACCAGATGGGTGTCCCGCACCGTGAGCGCCTGACGCATCAAGTCTCCGAGGCCAGGCCAGGACGTCACGATCTCCACGGCGAACGACCCGCTGAACAGCGAGCCAATCATGACGCCGTAGATCGCCAGGATCGGTCCGAGCGACAGCCGCCACGCGTGATGCCAGACCAGCCGTCGCCGCGGAATGCCGCGCGCGAGCGCGGAGAGCATGTTCGGCCGGTGCAGGGCGTCGCGGATGGCCTGTGCCTGGAGCCGTTCCAGGGTGGCGGCGAGCGGCAGCGCCAGCGCAAGCGCCGGCACGATCAACCGCGCACCCGACAGACGCCCGCTGATCGGAGCGAAGCCCGTCCGCACCGCAACGGTCACCAGCAGAATCGACGTAATCAGCGGCGGCACCGACACGAGCATCAGCGACGCGGCGCGAATCAGCCGGACCAGCAATCCGCCCCGCCGGCTGCCGGTGAGAATCCCGCACGGGATCCCGATCGTCGTCGCGAGCACCAGCGAGACGAGGGCGAGGATAGCGGTGTTGCGGGCGCGCTCGCCGACGACGTCCAGGACGGGCCGGCGATACTGGAACGAGTCGCCGAGATCGAGCGTCAGGCTGCGCCGCAGCCACGTGGTGTACTGCTCCACGAGCGGGCGGTCGAGTCCGAGGCGATGCCGCTCGGCCGCCTGCACGGCGGGGTTGCCGCCCATCTGCGCCGCGTAGTCTCCCGGTGCGATCTGCGCCAGCAGCAGCGACCCCGACGCGACGACGAACACGAGGAGGAGCGCGGCGAAGAGCCGACGCAGGACGAACCGCATGAAGCGGACGGCGCGTCTAGCGCTGTGGAGCGGACGCGCCATCCTTCACGTACAGCGTGTCGGGGTTCCAGAGGATCTTCGGGTCGAGCAACACCGGCTCGGCGCCGCCGACCCGCAGATGCGTGGCAATCGACACCTTCGGCGCGACGAAGTAGAGGCCCGGCAGGTTCTCGCCAAAGATCTTCTGGACCTCGGCGAAGAGCCGCTTGCGGTCGTCGATGCGTGGCGCGGCGATCTGCTGCTGCATCAATTCATCGATGCGGCGCTCCCACGCGGTGGCGGGGCTGCCCTGCTCCGGATGCCATACATGCGCCGATCCGCTGCTCAACCAGAAGTCCAGGTTCATCGCGGGGTCCATCGCGCTCGCCTGAAAGCCGTAGTAGATGCTGTCGTAGCTGCCCGACATCCACCGCTGCGCGATCGACGGAAAGTCCAGCGGCACCACGTCAACGGCAATGCCGGCCTGGCGCAGCTGCTCCTGAATCACCGTCGCCGTCTGCGCGCGGATGTTGCCTCCCTGCGTCAGGATCGAAAACCGCACCGGTGCGCCCGACTGATCGTCCAGCATGCCGTCGCCGTTGCGATCGATGAGGCCGATGCCGGCCAGCAGCGTTCGCGCGCGTGCGACGTCGTGCGGATACTTCGGCGCGTTCTCCGAGTACCACAGGCGATTGCCTGGCGTCACCGGTCCGTAGACCGGCACCGCGGCCCCGAGGTAGACCGAGTTCACGATGGCGTCGCGGTCGACGGCGTAAGCAATCGCCTGACGGAATTCCTGCTTCTGCAGGTAGCCGCGCGACGGCTGCGTTGTCGCCAGATTGAACCACAGCACGTTCGGATCGACGCCCGTACCGACGTCGGTCAGGGTCACGGCCCCCCGGTCACGCAGCCGCTTCATCGTCGCGTAGTCCTGCGGGCGGAGGTCCGCTTGCGACATCAGATCGATCGATCCGGCCTCGAGCCGCTGCACTTCCGCGTCCTGACCCGAGGCGATCTCCAGCACGACGCGATCGAGGTACGGCAGCGGCGCCCCGGACGCGTCCTTGCGCCAGTAGTGGGGATTCCGCGTCAGCGTGACCCGCTGCCCCGGCACGTAGTCGCTGACGACGAAGGGGCCGAGTCCCGCCATGCGTCCTGGACCGTTGGTCAGCCCCCAGGCGTCGCCGAACGTCCCCGCTTTGAAGGCGGGCTCCAGCTGGTGCCGCGGAATGATCGGCAGGTTGTCGAGGAGCCGAAGGCCCGGTGAGAAGGCGGCCGGGAGGGTCACGACCACCGTCGATGCGTCGGGCGCGCTGACCTGCAGCGGCTTGCCTTGCACGCGGAGGCCCGACGCCAGCGGGCTCTGCAGCTTCGGATCGTAGACCACGGCAAACGAGAACAGCACGTCGGCGGAGCTGAGCGGCGTGCCATCGGAAAAGGCGACGCCGGGACGGAGGGTCAGCGTGAACGTGCGTCCGTCCGGCGCGCTGGTCCACCGTTCGGCGAGCCACGGCTCCAGTTCGTCGGTGCGCCGATTGATGCGAACGAGTCGGGCCTGCGTCAGCGCGTCGGTGGTATCGGCGGCCGCGGAGTTGTCGACGTAGCGGTTGAAGCTTCGCGGTTCGCTGCGGAGCGATGCGACGAGCGTGCCTCCGCGAACCGGACCGGTCGTCTTCGCATCGTCAGACGAGGGCGCCGAGGATCGGCAGGCGGTTCCGAGCGTCAGCAGCAGTGCGCATGCGAGGGCGCGCGGCATGCGTCGCGGCCGCGTGGGCGCCGCACGGGCCAGTCTTGAACTCACCGGCCAATTCCTTGGCTGGTCTCGATCACTGGATTTCCTCTGGTTGTCTGGACGGTAAGCCCTACGCGCTGGACTCCGGTTCGAGCTGAGCAGCCAATCCGTTGGCTGCCTCACTCGAGGATCGTCGGCCGAGGGCGCGGTTCATCGTAGTCGAAGGAACACCGAACCGCAACCATCGAGACACACGTTGTCCGTTCCTGTCGTGCCGAGCACCTTCGCCGCGTTCGGCAGAGCTCGCAACCTCGGCCATGGCACGTCCCATGCCTCAGGTAGGCCCGAACCCTACATTCCAACGCTGTTACTTATGATCAAGAACTCGTTTCTTCGTTCTCGTTCCCTGCTGGGTGTGTCCGGCGCGCTCGTTCTCAGCCTGACCGTCCCAGTCGCCGCCCACGCCCAGTCGCATCGTGCCCGCCTGTCGCGCGATCTCGCCGAGCGGCTGGCACAGCGCGTCGAAGCCTCGACCGACGTCATCGTCACTGCGAACGATGCGGCCGTCGATCAGCTGGTGGCGCGCTACGGCGCGCGCCTGAAAAAGCGGGTCACGGGCGGCGCCGTCATGCAGGTGACGGGCGGTCAGCTGGACGCGCTCAGCCTCGATGCCGACGTCGCTCACATCGCGGGCGACGTTCCGGTGCGCCGCATGATGGCGGTGACCACCGAGTCGAC
Organism: Acidobacteriota bacterium; assembly: GCA_013362195.1. Taxonomy (GTDB): domain Bacteria; phylum Acidobacteriota; class Vicinamibacteria; order Vicinamibacterales; family 2-12-FULL-66-21; genus QHWT01. The sequence goes on along the minus strand of JABFWM010000373.1, from coordinate 2,112 downwards.
GGGCGCCGACCAGGTGTGGCGTGGCGTCGACGGGCTCCGCGGCGTGACTGGCGCCGGCGTCGGGGTCGCGATCATCGACTCTGGCGTGGCGCCGCACGCCGCGCTGACCGGCCAGGTGGTGACATCGGTCGATTTCACCGGGCCGACCGGGATCGGCCATGACGAGTTCGGCCACGGCACGCACGTCGCGGCGATCGCCGCCGCGGCGGGCGACGGGCACAAGGGCATGGCGCCGGGCGCGAGCCTGATCAACCTGCGCGTGCTCGGGGCCGACGGATCGGGGCGCACCAGCGACGTCATCGCCGCCATCGATTGGGCCGTTGCGCACCGCGTCCAATTCAACATCCGCATCATCAATCTGTCGCTCGGGCATCCGGTGCTCGAATCGTACCGCGACGACCCGTTGTGCCAGGCGGCGCAGCGCGCGATCGACGCGGGCATCGTGGTGATTGCCGCGGCGGGCAATTTCGGGAAAACGCCGGACGGCCGCCCGGTCGTCGGCGGCATCGTCGCGCCGGGCAACACGCCGGACGTGATCACCGTCGGCGCCATCAACACGCGCGGCACGGCGCGGCGGTCCGACGATGTGATGGCGACCTACAGTTCGCGCGGCCCGACCGCGATTGACGGCGTGCTGAAGCCGGACCTGGTGGCGCCCGGGAACCGCATTGTGGCGGCGGCGGCGCCCGGGAGCTATCTCGCGCGGACCTATCCGGAGCGGATTGTCGAAGGTGAAGGGCGCCGGGCGTATATCGAATTGAGCGGGACGAGCATGGCGACCGCGGTGGTGTCGGGCGCGGCCGCGCTGCTGCTCGAGGCGCGCCCGGAGCTGACGCCGGCGCAGACGAAGCTGGCGCTGCAGGTGACGAGCTCACGGCTGGCCGACGCGGGCCTGATTGAGCAGGGCGCGGGGAGCCTGAATGCGCTCGCTGCCGTAGAGCTGGTGAGGGGAATACGATTGAACTCGGTAACGGTAGCTGATGAACCTGTCACGCCCAGCAATTTGTTCTACCTTGCAGGGGACGGAAAGACTCATATCGTCTCAATATGCCCGTCGAGCGACGGCTCTCTCTTGTATACGGCCCTCGATCGCGCGAGCAGCGTGCCGACCCCGCAAAGCGTCGTGTGGACCAACTCAGTGGTTTGGACGAACTCAGTGGTTTGGACCAACTCCGTCGTCTGGACCAATTCCGTTGTCTGGACCAACTCGGTCGTCTGGACTAACTCCGTCGTCTGGACGAACTCAGTGGTCTGGACCAATTCAGTCGTGTGGACGGATGAATTCGCTTTGGCCGACGCAGTTTAACTGCGACAGTCCAACATTTCCAAGTTGCTCTAATGGAGAAATGAACATGCGTATAATTGTTTGGGCCGACTAAGCACCCTCTCCAGGGCGGGGTCAGACGTCCGAGGCTTATGGCGACAACTCGATTCCGAGATCTGCCGCCGCACACGCGAGCCTATATTGGCGCAATAGTGCTCGCGGGAGCGGCTGCTGTTGGGCATTCGTTCTTCACACTCTACGTCCACCCGATTGGGTGGACATGGACGATTCTCGCCCTCCTAACGCTCGTTAGCGGCTCCGCGACGGTTAATCTTCCCGGCATGCCAGCAACGGTCTCCGTCTCGGAGACCTTTGTCTTTACGTCTGTCTTGCTGTTTGGGCCGTCAGCTGGCACGCTCACCGTGGCCTTAGACGCTCTCGTTATTTCATTTTGGTCATATCGAAAAGGACACGCCCATTACAAGATTGTTTTTAACGTGTGTGCGGTTCCACTCACCCTATGGATCGCCTCGCATCTTTACTATGGCTTAGCGCCATACGGGCCCTTATACCTCTCACAGACCCCGGTTCAGATACGATCCGTTCTTAGGCCCTTGCTTGCATTTACAGTTGCATATTATGCAATTAACACTTGGCTTATCACGGTAGCTATCGCCCTCGAGCGACGGCTGTCTCCGTTTCGTATCTGGCGTGACAATTTCGTCTGGATTGCACTGAACTATTTCGGCGGTGCATCGGTCGCAGCGTTGCTTGTTAGCTATACGCGAGATCTCGATTATACGTACCTCCTGATAATAGTGCCGCTGCTAGTGGTCCTGTATTTCACG
>JABFWM010000454.1 GCA_013362195.1 Acidobacteriota bacterium | reverse complement strand
ACGCCGGCACGCCCGGCGACGGCAATCAGACGCCCCCAGTTCGGGTCGGCGCCGTGGATCGCCGTCTTCACGAGCGGTGAGTTGGCTATCGCGCGCGCCGCGCGCTTCGCCTCGACCGCCGACGCCGCGCCGGTGACGTCGATGGTGACCAGCTTGGTTGCGCCTTCGCCGCCGCGAACGATGCCGATCGCGAGCGCCTCGCAGACGCGGCGCAGCGCCGCGACGAACACCGGCAACTCGGCGTCGCCAATCTGCACGCCGCTCGCGCCGTTGGCGAGCGCGAAGACGCAGTCGTTCGTCGAGCACTCGCCGTCGACGGAGATCGCGTTGAAGGTGACGTCGACCACCTCCGCCAGCGCCCGCTGCAGCAGCGCCGGCGCGACCGCCGCGTCGGTGGTGACCACCCCGAGCATCGTCGCCATGAGCGGCTCGATCATGCCCGAGCCCTTGGCGATGCCGCCGATGCTGAAGCGGCCGGCCGGCGTATCGGCGACGACCGCGTCCTCTTTCGGAAATGGATCCGTGGTCATGATCGCGCGCGCGGCCGGCGGACCACCGTCGCGCGAGAGCCGTGACGCCGCGTCACGAAGGCCGCGCGTCACCTTCTCGCGATCGAGCGCCACGCCGATCACGCCAGTCGAGGCAATCAACACGTGCGACGGCTCGGCGCCGACGGCCGCGGCCGCCGCATCGGCCATCGCTTCCGCGGTCGCGTCCCCCTCGGGTCCCGTACACGCGTTCGCGCAGCCGCTGTTGATCGCGACGACGCGTGCGTGGCCCTGCGACGCCGCCAGCCGCGCCTTCGACACCAGGATCGGCGCAGCCTGCGCCTTGTTCGTGGTGAACACGGCGGCGGCCGCCGCCGGAACATCGCTGACGATCAATGCCAGGTCGAGGCCGGTGGCCTTGATGCCGCACCGGACGCCCGTCGCCCGGAAGCCCGCCGGCGCCGCGACGCCGCCGTCGACGCGCGTGACCTGCAGGTCGGCCACCGTCATGCCGACACGTGCTCCGGCTCGTCACTGCTGACGGGGATGAGCCGCAGCCGCTCGACGCTCGCCCGCGGCGGCGCCACCGCGCGGGGCGCGGTACCGAAGCCGTCGGTCAGCCGCAGGCCCGCGCCTGCGCGCAGCGACAGCGAGACCGCGTACTGACCGCAGTGACGGAACGACGAGCAGCCGACGCAGTCGTGAGCGATCTTCTCGGGCAGCCACTGGTGCGGCACGATCGAGAACCCGAGCCGCACGAAATGCGAGGGCGCGTGCGTGAACGCGCAGAGCGTCACGTACCCGAGCTCGCGCGCGCGATCCGCGAGCGCGGTGACCAGCGCGACGCCGGTGCGGCGGCCGCGGTGCGCCCCGTCGACGACCAGCGATCGCACTTCGGCGACGACGGCGCTGAGCGGCGCGAGTTCGGCGCAGCCGACCACCGCGTCCTCTTCGGCCGCGACGATGAAGCGGTGCGCGTGCTCCGAGATGTCCTCGCGCGAGCGCGGCAGCAGGTGGCCCTCGGTGAGGTTCGCGTGGATGAGGCCGTGGATCGCGTCGGCGTCCGCCGCGGTTCCCGTGCGCAGATGGATGCTCATGTGCGCGGCGCCTCCAGCGCCGTGGCGATCGCCGCTTCCAGTAGCGGCAGGGCTTCATCGATTTCCTGCTCGGTGATCACGTACGGCGGCAGGAGCCGTACCACGGTGTCCGACGTGCGGTTGATCAGCAGATGCCGATCGAACGCCGCCTGGACGACGGACGCCGCGGGCCGATCCAATTCGATGCCCCACATCAAGCCGGCGCCGCGGACGTCGGTGATGCCACCGAGCCGCGTGGCCATCTGGCGCAGCCCGGCCTCGAGATGCGAGCCCACGCTCGCGACGTGATCGCCCAGCCCGCGGTCGATCAGCTCGTGCAGGAACACCAGCGCGGCGCGGCACGCCAGCAGGTTGCCGCCGTACGTGCTGCCGTGATCGCCGGGCTTCGCGGCGCTGGCGATCTTCTCGGAGAAGAGCGCCGCCCCGATCGGGACGCCGCCGCCGAGCGCCTTGCCAATGGCCATCAGATCCGGCTGCAGGCCGAGCGCCGGCGAGTAGAACGGACGGCCGGTCCGGCCGAGTCCGCACTGCACTTCGTCGGCAATCAGCAACGTTCCGGTCGCGCGGCAGGCGTCGGTGATCGCGTCCGCCGTGACACGTGACGCCGGGAACGAGCGGGCCGAACTGCTCGCGATAATGCGGATCCCACGTCACCGAGACCGCGCCCATCGTCCGGCCGTGGAACGAATGGTCGAGCGCGACGAAGGCGGTGCGCTCGGCCTGTCCTTGCGCGTGCCAGTAGCGGCGCGCGAACTTCAGGCACGCTTCCACCGCTTCCGCCCCGCTGTTGCAGAAGAACGCGCGCGAGAGGCCCGAGAGATCCGCCAGCCGCGCCGCGAGCTCCGATTGGAGCGGGTGGTGAAACAGGTTCGAGGTATGCAGCAGCGTCGCCCCCTGATCGGCGATGGCCCGCGCGAGCGCCGGGTGTGCGTGCCCGAGCGAGGCGACGCCGACCCCCGAGATCAGATCGAGGTAGCGCTGCCCATCGCGCGTGTAGAGGGCGCAGCCGCGGCCCGATTCGAACACGACCGGCAGGCGTTTATAGACCTGCAGGACTCGCCGCTGGTCGAGCGCAATCGGATCAGACGAGGTCGTGAGCATGATGCTGCACCCGCGTTCCGCCGGCTTCGAGATAGGCCCCGCCGCGGCCGTCGACGATGCGAACGTCGGCGACGCCGCCAGCGAGCGCGTCCAGACATGCGCCGAGCTTCGCGACCATGCCGTCGCGCGCGGTGCCGGCCGCCACCATGGCCGTGGCTGCCGCCACGTCCAGCGCCGCGCATGTCGCACCCGATTCGTCGAAGACGCCGGCGGTCGCACCGGCGACGATCAGGCGGTCCGCTTTCACGGTCCTGGCCACGTGCGCGGCGAGCACATCGGCGTTCACGTTGAGCAGCTCGCCGTCACGCGTCACGCCGATGCTGGCCAGCACCGGGACGTAGCCGAGCGACAGCAGATCCGTGAGCAGCGGTGCGCCGCCGTGTTCGGGCAGGCCGACGAGCCCGAGATTGATCGATTGCCCAGACGTCGACACGAGCTCCGGCGCGTGCCGGCACACGGCGGTGGCGGCATCGGCACCCGTGAGGCCGACCGCCTTCACTCCCGCGGCGACGAGCGTCGCGACGAACCCGGTGTTGATCCGCCCGGCCAGCACCCCGATCACCGTCGTCAAGGTGTCCTCATCGGTGATGCGCAGCCCGTCGACGAACTGCGGCGCGCGGCCTCGCGCCCGGAGATCCGCGTCGATCGCCCGTCCGCCGCCGTGGACGACGACGGCGCCGCCGTCGGCGACGAGCGCGCCAACGCCGGCCGCCGCCGTGCGCATCGCCGCGGCGTCTTCGAGCAGCTCTCCGCCCAGTTTGAGGACCGTAATCAATTCAGCCCGAGCCTTTCATCGAAGCCGAACGCGACGTTGAAGTTCTGCACCGCCTGTCCCGCGGCCCCCTTCACGAGGTTGTCGATGCACGAGATCAGCACGAGCTGACGCGTGGCGTCGTTGACGCGCCAGCCGATGTCACAGAAGTTCGTGTGCGCCACGTGCTTGATCTCCGGCAGGTCGTGCCCGGTGATCCGCACGAAGGGCGACGAGGCGTAGGCGCCCTCGAATGCCGCGGCGACGTCGGCCGCCGATCGCCCCGCCGGCAGCGTCACGTAGATCGTTTCGAGGAACCCGCGATCGATCGGCACGAGGTGGGGCACGAACGTCACGGGCACGCCGAGCTCCTGTTCGATCTCCGCCGCATGTCGGTGCGCGAACACGCCGTACGCCGACAGGCTCCCATGGCACTCGCTGAAGTGCGTGCGTTCGGTCGGCGTCTTGCCGGCGCCCGACACACCCGACTTCGCGTCGATGATGATCGGACCGTCGACGAATCCGGCGCTGACGAGCGGCTGCAGCGCGAGAATCGCCGCGGTCGGATAGCAGCCGGCGCACGCGACCAGCGGCGAATCCGCCAGGGCCTCGCGATACCGCTCGGTCAATCCGTACACCACGTGCGCGGGCGGCTCCGGCGTGTGCGGATACCAGCGCTTTCGCTGCTCCGCATCGCGCAGGCGGAACGCGCCGGACAAATCGAAGACCCTCCTGCCGCGCGCGACGAGCGCGGGCGCAATCTCGGCCGACGCCGTATCGGGCAGCGCGAGAAACACCGCATCGGTGCTGGCCGCGAGCGCGTCCACGTCGAGCGCGTCGACCGGCGCATCCCAGAGCCGCGCGAGTGCCGGCAGCCGGCGCGGGCTCGAGCCGGGCGATCCCATCGCCGCCGCGATCGCCGCACCGGGGTGCCGCGCGAGACAGCGGAGCAGCTCGACCCCCGCATATCCCGTCGCCCCCGCGACGCCGACCCGCACAGGCGTGGCATAACTATTCATCAGAATCTCTACATATACAAGTACCGTCCGGCCAACGTCAAGAAAAATAAGGACCGCCGATTATGCAGTCAGTGTATAATCAGTCGTTCGATTGAATAGTTATGAAATCCTACAGGCAATCGCTCGTCCTTGAGCTGGTCGAAAGCGAACCCATCACCAGTCAGGAGCAGCTCAGGGAGCGGCTGGACGGCCGCGGGATCCACGTCACGCAGGCCACCTTGTCGCGCGACATCCGCGACCTCGGCCTCGTGAAGCGCGCCGGCGACGGAGCCTACCGCCGGCAGGGCGCCGGCGAAGTTGCCGCAAACGGCGAGCCGGAATCGGTGCTCCGCCGCGCCGTGGCCGAGTTCCTCCGCCGCTTCGAGTCGGTGCAGCAGCTCGTGGTGCTGCGGACGGATCCGGGCCAGGCGCAGCCGCTCGCGGTCGCGCTCGACCGCGTCCGTATGCCCGACGTGGTCGGCACCATCGGAGGCGACGACACCATCCTCGTGATCTGCCGCGGGGAGCGGGAGGCGCAGTCGTTCACGAAGCAGATCGAACAGTGGTTGCGGAGTTGACGCGGGTCATGAATCACGCTCAGCAGCGAGTGAGCGCAGCGAGCGAGCCACGCGAGCGGAGCGGGGCACGGGGTCCCCGCGAGCGGGCGTGTAAGGAGGTTCGGGGGACGAAGTCCCCCGAGAAATAAATGGAACGGATAGTCCTTGCCTATTCAGGCGGCCTCGATACGTCGGTCGCGATCCCGTGGCTTGCCGAGACCTACCAGGCGGAAGTGATCACCGTGACGCTCGATCTCGGCCAGGGACGCGAGCTGACGGATATTCGCGAGCGCGCGCTCGCGCTCGGCGCGGTCAGGGCGCATGTGCTCGACGTCCGGGAGGAGTTCGTCCGCGACTACATCCTGCCGGCGCTGCAGGCCGGCGCGATCTACGAAGAGCGCTATCCGCTCGCGACCGCGCTCGGCCGGCCGTTGATCGCGAAGACGCTCGTCGAAATCGCCCGCATCGAGGGGGCGACCGCGATTGCGCACGGCTGCACCGGCAAGGACAACGACCAGGTCGGCCTCGACGTCTCGGCGCGCGCCCTGGATCCGTCGATTCGCGTAATCGCGCCCGCACGCACCTGGGGCATGTCGCGATCCGATGAAGTCGCCTACGCGAAGGCGCGCAACATTCCGGTCCCGGCGTCGGTGGACAGCGCCTACAGCACCGATTCGAACCTGTGGGGACGATCGATCGAGTGCGGCGTGCTCGAGGATCCGTGGCAGGAGCCGCCCGACGACATCTACACGCTGACGCGCGGGCCGCTGGACTGCCCGAACGAGCCTGCCTACGTCGACGTCGAGTTCGAGCGCGGCGTGCCGGTGCGTGTCAACGGCATCGACATGCCGCTCATCGAGCTGATCGAGAGCCTCGAGACGATCGCCGGCGCGCACGGCGTCGGCCGCATCGACATGATGGAGAACCGTCTCGTCGGCATCAAGTCGCGCGAGATCTACGAGGCGCCGGCCGCGGTCCTGCTCCACGCGGCGCACAAGGAGCTGCAGCGCCTGGTCGTGCCCCGCGATCTCGATCGCCTCACGCAGGAGATGGGGCGGGTCTATGCCGACGCCGTCTACAACGGCTACTGGTTCTCGCCGACGCGGGAAGCGATCGACGCGTTCGTCGCCTCCATCCAGCCGCGCGTCACCGGGGCGGTCCGTCTGAAGCTGTTCAAGGGGGATTCCCGCGTGGTCGGACGCAAGTCGCCGTTCGCGCTCTACGACCGCGGCCTCGCGACCTACGACACCGGCGACGTGTTCGATCACGGCGCCGCCGAAGGGTTCATCAAGATCTGGGGGCTTCCGATCGAAACCATCGCCCGCAAGCGCAAGACCGTTGACGCCGTTGCGCCGGCGGCGAAGGTCGAGGCGAAGTGATGGCGCATTTGTGGTCGGGCCGCTTCGAGGGCGATCCCGACGCCGAGCTGTTCGCGTTCGGCTCGTCGTTCCGGTTCGATCGCCGGCTGTTCGAGGACGATGTGCGGGGCAGCCGCGCATGGGCCGCGGCGCTCGCGCGTGCCGGCGTGCTCTCCGCGGACGATGCCGCCGCCATCGATCGCGGGCTGCACGCCGTCCTCACCGCCGGCATCGTCGACGGTCAGGGCGACGAGGACGTCCATGCCTACGTCGAGCGCGAGCTGGTGGCGCGCATCGGCGACGCCGGCCGCCGGCTCCACACCGGCCGATCGAGGAACGAGCAGGTCGCCGTCGACCTGCGGCTGTACCTGAAACGGCGCGTGCCGATCGTTCGAACGGCACTGGCCGCGTGCGTCGATGCGCTCGCGGCGCTCGCCGGGCGCGCCGGCGACGCGTTGATGCCCTCGTATACGCATCTTCGCCGCGCCCAGCCGATCCTCGTCGCGCACTTCCTGCTGTCGCATGCGTCCGCGCTTCGTCGCGACGTCGATCGGCTCGACGCGGTGCTGCGCGAGGCCGACGAACTGCCGCTCGGGTCCGGCGCCATTGCCGGAACGAGCTATGCGATCGACGTCCGCGCCCTCGCCGACGCGCTCGGCTTCTCGCGCATCGCACGCAACAGCATCGACGTCAGCGGCGATCGCGACTTCGTCGCATCGTTCCTGCACGCCGCGTCGCTCGGGATGGTGCATCTGAGCCGCATCGCCGAAGACTTCATCCTCTTCACTGCCGAAGAATTTGCCTTCTTCGATCTGGCCGATGCCGCCGCCACCGGCAGCAGCCTGATGCCGCAGAAGAAGAACCCGGATCCGCTCGAGCTCGTCCGCGGCAAGAGCGGCCGCGTCGTCGGACATCTCGCGGGATGGTTGACGACGATGAAGGGGCTGCCAGCGGGCTACAGCAAGGACCTGCAGGAGGACAAGGAGGCGTTGTTCGACGCCGAGGACACCTGGTTGGCGTCACTGGGCGCGGTCGCGTCGGTGCTCAGCGGCCTCACGCCGAACCCGCGAGCGTCGTCGCGCGCGGCCTCCGGCCTGCTGCTCGCGACCGATGTCGCGGACTACCTCGTCGCGCGCGGCGTGCCCTTCCGCGATGCGCACGAGATCGTCGGACGGCTGGTGCGGCGTCTGCTCGACCAGGGCCGATCGTTCGATGAGTTGTCACTGGAGGAATGGCGGGAGCATTCGCCGCTCTTCGGCGACGACGTCCGGCAGGCGATTACACCGCGCGCGTCGATCGAGAAGAAGCGGACGCCACAGTCGACCGCGCCCGACGCGGTCGCTGCGGCGCTTGCGGAAACGCGCGAATGGCTCGAGGCCCAGGGCTCATGACTCACGGCCGTAAGCCGTAGCCCGTAAGCCTTGAGCCCTGAGCCAGGTTCAGTGCGCCCTAGAACTTGAAGGTCACGCCCGCCGAGCCGCGCCAGAAATGGAAGTTGCTCAGGCCGAGCCCGGTCGCGTTGTCGCTGCTCCCCTGGAACGAGCGGAAGTACCGGAAATCCCCGCGCACGCCGATGTTCTGCGCGAAGAACCCCATCACGCCCGCGCCGAGGTCGAAGCCGAAATCGTTCTTGCTCGACACGTCGAACACGCCGGCCGTGTCCTGCACGTTCGAGCGAATGAGGCCCACGCCCCCGACCACGTACGGACGAACCGAGCCGCCGCGGCCGCCGACCGGGACGCCGACGATTGCGTTGCCCGTCAGCGTGACCACGTTGCTGTCGTTCGTGAAGTCGAACGCGTTGTTGCTCGCGGTGCCCGTCTCGAAGAAGTTCGGGGAGTAGCCGAAGTCGACTTCGAAGCCGACCGCGCCAGCGCCCATCGACGCGAGCGAGACGCCGTAGTCGAGTTTCTTCTCGAACTTGTTCTCGAACGCAGTTCCGCCGTTCCCGTTCACGTCGGCGGAGCCGCTGAAGTTCCACCCCACGAACGGGGTGATCAGCCAGTCGGCTGAGGCCGACCGCGGCGCCGCGGTGATCAGGACCGCACTCACGGCCGCCATAACGCACAGTTTTCTCACAGACATTGACCAGCTCTCCTCGTTCAAAAATGCCGCCGCGATCGTCGGTGCAATCGATGTACCTCGCCGGGAAAGGCCGGGGTGACGCGGCCGGGCTCAGAGCCCAGCCGCGTCGTTCAGGAGAGCCCAGGCGCGCGCGACGTGCGCCTCGGTCGTGTGCAGGTTGCCGATCGCGATGCGGAACGCGAACCGCCCATCCAGCTTCGTGTGCGAGAGGAACACTTCGCCGGATCCGTTGACGTGATCGAGCATGCGCTGCTGCTGCGCGTCGCTCGCGTCGCGCAGGCGAAAGCAGACGACGCTGAACGGCACTGGCGCGAGCCGCTCGAACCGATCGCTGTCGTCGATCCAGGTCGCGAGCAGGCGCGCCAGGCGCATGTGTTCGATCAGACGTGCGCGCAGACCGTCCACGCCAAAATGCCTCAGCACCATCCACAATTTCAGCGCGCGGAAGCGGCGCCCGAGTTGGATGCCCGTGTCCATCAGATTGCGCACGCCCGCTTCGCCTTCGCTCGTCCGCAGGTACTCCGGCGTCAACGAGAACGCCTCGCGGATCACGTCCATGCGGCGGCAGTAGAGCGCGCTCAGATCGAACGGGGTGAACAGCCACTTGTGCGGGTTGACCACGAGCGAGTCGGCCGTGTCGGCGCCGCGGAGGATCCAGGCGCAGTCCGGAACGAGCGCGGCGACGCCGGCGTACGCGGCGTCGACGTGCAGCCAGATCCGTTCGCGCTGGCAGATCGCCGCGATCGCCTCCACCGGATCCACGCTCGTCGTCGACGTGGTGCCGACGGTGGCGACGATCGCCACGGGCAGCACGCCCGCGGCGCGATCCTCCGCGATCGACGTCTCGAGCGCGTCGGCGCGCATCGCGAACTCCGCGTCGGCGGGAATGCGCCGGAGGGCGTCGCGCCCGAGGCCCAGGAGCATGACGCTCTTGTCCACTGAGGAATGCGCGTGTTCCGAGCAGTACACGCCGAGCCGCGGGACATCCGCGCGTCCGGCCAGACCCGTACGCCCGACATCGGCCACGGCGACCTGGCGCGCGGCCGCCAGCGCGTGCAGCGTGGAGACCGACGCGGTGTCGTAGATCACGCCCTCGAACGCGTCGGGCAGTCCAAGCAGCTGCCGCAGCCATGAGAGCGTGACGTCTTCGAGCTCGGTCGCGGCCGGCGACGTGCGCCACAACATCGCCTGCACGTTGAGCGCCGCGCTGAGGAACTCGGCGAGCACGCCCGGCTCGCTGCCGGTGATCGCGAAGTAGGCGAAGAACCCGGGATGGTTCCAGTGCGTGATGCCTGGCAGGATGACGCGTTCGAAGTCGGCGAGGATCGCTTCGTACGATTCGCCGTGCTCTGGGGGCGACGGGGGAAGCGCGCCGCGCACGTCACCGGGCGCGACGCGCGCGAGCACCGGATAGCGGCTCGGATGTTCGAGGTAGTCGGCGATCCAGTCGGTGAGCCGGTGTGCGGCGGCGCGGAAATCCATGAGCGGTGAATGGGTGATCGGGTCGACAGGGTGATTATCCCCGAACCCTTCACCGGTTCACCGCCGGCGGAGCGCTACTGCCGACGGCGTTCCACTTGAATCGTTGCCGGCTCGGAGAGGTGCACGGTGACGATCGATCCGGGCGCAATGACGGCGGCGTGGCGATCGCCTGCCATCACGGCCGCGGTGCCCGCACCGGCGCCGGCGCTGCCGCCAATCATCGCACCCTTCCCCCCGCCGAGGATGGCGCCGAGAATCGCGCCGCCGACCGCAGCGCCGCCGATCTTCTTCGCGCTGTCGCCGCCGGGTGATTCGCCGTCGCGGTAGAACGGCTCGGAATGGAGCGCCATTTCACTGCCATCGGCGAGGACCAGCGTGTGGAACCGGATGCCCAGGCGCGCCGCGCCTTTGACCTTGCCGCCCCGATCCACCATCGTGACCGAGCCCAGCACGCGTGAGCCGGCGGGAATGGCGACGCGGCCGTTGACGAGCACGTCGCGCGTGACGCGCGCGTCGACGCGGTCCTCGACCCGGGCCCGTTCGGACGAGAGCGCTGTTTCCATCTGCAGGCCAATCACGGAAGAGGCCGGCAGCACGAGCTCGTCGAACTGTGGCTCGCGCGACGGCTCCGGTTGAGGCTCGACTGGACGCGGCGACTCGACTTTCTGTTCGGTCGGGACCGGCGCTACAGCAACAGGTGGAGCGGGCGCCGGCGCTGGAGCTGCCGCCACGGGCAGGTCGGGCGTCACCACAGTGGGTGCCGGACGAGTGCTCGGCGGCGTACGCGCCGGTGTTGCCCGCGCGGCGCGCGTCGATGGCGACGCCGCCGCGGGCGGCGCCGGACGATGGACCGGCTCAGCCGGCGGATCGTCCTTTTCAACTGTGGCTGGCGCGGACGGCGTGCTCGGCGTGACCGTCGCTTCCGTTTCGGCCACTGGCGGCGGGGTGGACGGCGCCGCCGACGGCGGCGCGGGCGCCGACGCGGGCGCTGGAACCGTGGCCGGAACGTCGGCCGAGTTGTGACGAGTGGCGATATACGCGCCGCCGGCGGCTGC
>JABFWM010000496.1 GCA_013362195.1 Acidobacteriota bacterium | reverse complement strand
CACGCGCCGGCGCGCGCCGCGGCCAGCGACACGACCAGGGCGGCGCCGACGATCAGCAGCGCACTGACCGCAAACGCCTTCAGGTGATCGGCGATCCACGCGCGGAGCGGCTCGGACGACAGGCCGTACTTCCGGTCGAGGAGAAAGCCGCGAAAGAGCGCGAACGGGAAGGTGACGGCCTCATAGCCCGCCGCCACGACCCCCACGAACATGACGATGGCCGCGAGGGGCCCCACCGCGGGGGGCAGTGCCGCCGTCGCGGATCCGGCCGCGTGCGCGAGCGCGGCCCCGCCGCCGGTGACGACGAGGCCCGACAGCCACGCCGCGCCAGCGAGCGCGGACCCGATCACCGCCCGGCGCCTCAGGCGGTGATAGCGCGACCCGCGATTCTCGTTCAAGGGATCAGTTGAGCTGAACGGAGATCAACTTCGACACGCCGGGCTCCTCCATGGTCACGCCGTAGAGACGATCGGCAATCTCCATCGTCTTGCGATTGTGCGTGATCAGGATGAACTGCGTGTGCTCCTGCATCCCCTGCAGCATGTCGACGAACCGGCCGATGTTGGCGTCGTCGAGCGGCGCATCGATCTCGTCGAGCAGGCAGAAGGGGCTGGGCCGGTACTTGAAGATGGCGAACATCAGCGCCATCGCGGTGAGCGCTTTTTCGCCGCCGGAGAGCAGCTGCACGCTCTGCAGCCGCTTGCCGGGCGGCTGCGCGATGATGTCGATCCCGCTGTCGAGGGCGTCGTTCTCGTCGAGCAGCACCAGGCCGGCGCGGCCGCCGCCGAACAGCGTCTGGAAGGTGCCCTCGAAGTTCTGATTGATGACCGTGAACGCCTCGTGGAAGCGCTCGTTGGTCGCGGCAATCGAGTCGACCAGGTCCTTGCGCTGGGCGGTGAGAAACGTGTGGCGCGACTCGAGATCGTCGAACTGATCGATCGCCATCATGTTCACCGCGCCCATCCGCTCGATTTTCGTGCGAAGGTCGGCGACCATTTCGTCCGGGGTGAGCGTTCGGGCCGCGCCCGGCGACGCGGCGGCCACGGCGGCGGACGGTCCGGCGTCCGGCGCGCTGGCCCCTGCACCCTCCGACGCGGCGATGGCCTCGTCGTCTTCCGCTTCCGCCGGCTCCGGCGTATCTTCCACCGCCCGCGGACTCGCGAGCACGCCGTCGCGCTCCATCTGTTCCACGTCGGCCGCCACGTCATCGAGCGTGGCCTGCACGGTATCGGCGCAGGTGGCGGCCAGGTGCGTCAGGTCGGACTCCGCGGTGGCGCGCTCGACCTCCAGCTGACCGGCTTCCGTGCGGACCGTTTCGAGGGCCTTTCGCGCCTCGCGGATCTTCGCCTCCTGCCCCTCGAACTCGGACCGCAGCGCCTGCGACGCCTCGTCGGCCGCGCGCACCTGCTCACGGAGATCGTCGAAGGTCCGCAGATCGTCATCGAGCTGGCGCGCCGACTGTTCGATCGCCGCCCGCAGTTCGTCGCGCCGCGAGGCGTTCCGCGCCATTTCCGCCGTCCGCGCCGCGAGCCGCTCCTCCAGTTCGCGCGCCGCTTCCTCGAGCCGCTGCACCTCGCTCGCGAGCGCGCTCGCGCGTTCGACCAGCGCGGCGTGCGCCGCCTTCGCCTCCGAGGTCCGGCGGGCCTGCGCCTCGGCGGCCTCTCGCGCCTCGAACAGGCGGCGCTGCGCCGCCGAGAGCTGCTCGTCGGCGGCGCGCTGCTCGATCTGAATGCGTTCGATCGATTCGCGGGCCTCTTCGTGACGGCGCTCCTGCGCGCGCAGTTCCTCCTCGGCGGTGCGCCGCTCGACGGCAATCTGGTCCTGCTTGCGGGCGACGCGATCGGATGCGTCCGCGGCGGTGCTGACCTGAAGCTCGAAGCCGACGATCGCCTTCTCCTGCCGGTGCAGCTCCTGCTGCATCGACGCGATCGCCGACTCGGCGGCGGCGATCGCCACGTCGAGGGTCGAGGCTTCGTCGCGCAGCCGCGCGAGTGCCGCCTCGTCCTGCTCGGCGCGTTCGCGCAGTTCCTTGATCTCGCGCTTGGTCGTGAGGATGCTGCGCGCCTCCGCGCGCACGCCGCCTTCGACGCGGCGGGCGCCGCGGAAGACGTCGCCCTCGAGCGTCGCCACCGGACCGCTCACCTGCTGCGAGACCGTATAGCCGTCGTCGCGGCTGTCGACGATCCAGGCGTCGGCCACGACGGCGCGGATCGCGTCGGCGGCCGGCCCGGTGATCCGCGCGATGGCCGCCACGGGGACGGCGCGATCGGGCCGCTGCGACGCGGCGGGCGTGCGCGTCTCCGCGGCGTCGACGATGAGGAACCCGACCCGCCCCGCGTTGCGATCCTTCGCGAGCGCGAGGGCGGCGTCGGCGTCCTCACGCGTGCGCACGATCACGTGCTGGAGGAGGTCCCCCAGACACGCTTCGACGGCGCGCTCGTACGCCTGATCGACCTCGAGATAATCGGCCACCGAGCCGAGGTTCGGCACCGCGTCGCCCGACTCGGCGAGAATCGCGCGCGCCCCTTCGCCATACTCGGCGCGGGCGGCGTCGAGCTCCTCGAGCGACTGCAGGCGCGCCCGCAGCGCGGCACGATCGTGTTCGCGCGTCCGAAGCTCGCGCGCCAGCGCGTCGCGGCTGCTGCGCGCCACCGCCAGCTCGGATTCGCGGACGGCGCGTTCGACGTGCAGCGTTTCCATCGCCTCGCGCGCGCGGCGGAGCGCCTCTTCGGCGGCGGCGCGCTCGTCCGCCGCGCGTTGCGCCTCCACCTGCAGGTCGCCGCGCTCGACGTCCAGCTTCGCGAGCTGTTCACCGATGCGCGCGCGGGCCCCCTCCGCGTGCTCGACGGCGTGCCGGAGCGCGGTCGCCGCGTTCACCGCGGCGAAGACTTCGCTGCGCGCGGCCTCGACGTCGCCTTCGTGCCCTTCG
>JABFWM010000089.1 GCA_013362195.1 Acidobacteriota bacterium | reverse complement strand
CAACCTTGCGACCGCCTACGCGGCGCGATCTGAGGGCGGCTCCGCCAAAGCCATCGATCAACTGAAGAAGGTGATCGATCTCGCCCCGACCTTCGCACGCGCACACCTGGCGCTCGGCAAGGCGCTGCTCCAGGACGGCCGCGTCAGCGATGCGGTGGCCGCGTTGCAGGAGGCGGCGCGGCTCGAGCCGGGGAGCGGAGAAGCGCACTATCAGCTCGGGCTTGCCCTCGCCCGCGCCGGACGGAACGACGACGCGGCGGTGGAATTGAAGAAGGGCCGCGAACTGGCCGCGGAAAGCGATCGCGCGCAGAACGCCAGCCTCGATGTCGCGGAAGGACGCAGCGCCCTCGACCGCGGCGACCTGGAGGAAGCCGCGGCGAAATTCCGGCACGCGAAGGAGCTGCAGCCCGGGTCGGCGGAAATCGAGCGGCTGCTCGCGACGGTCATCGAGAAGCAGGCGGGCACGCGCCGTGCCGAGACCGCCGCGACCGTGCATCCCGTCGACGATCCGAAGCAGGTCGCCGACATCGAGCGCGACATCCGCGACCGCAGATATCCGCAGGTCGAACCGCGGTTGATCAAGTATGTGGAGGAGCGCCCCGACTCGTCATGGGGCTGGTATGCGCTCGGCTACAGCCTGTTTGCGCAGCAGAAGATCGGGCCGTCGATCGAGGCGCTGGCGAAATCGCTCGAGCTCGACGTCACCAACGGCGAAGCGCACAAGATTCTCGGACGCGACCTGATGATCATCGGGCGCTTCGATGCCGCCGAAGTCGAGTTCACGCAGGGGCTGCGCTACCAGCCCGACTCCGCGGAACTGCACTACAACCTCGGCAAGCTTTTCTCGATCCAGGACAACTGGCAGCGCGCGCGCACCGAGTTCGACGCCGCGCTGCGGATCGACGCGGCCTACCTCGAGGCCCTCGACGGCCTGGGATTCGCGCTCGAAGCGTTAGGGGACGACGAGGCGGCGGTCGCCACCTACGAAAAGGCCGTCGCGCTGAATGGCGAACGCCACGGCGCGTTCGTATCCGCGCACGTGAATCTGAGCGCGTACTACAACCGCACCGGCCGCGCCGACGCCGCGCTCGACTACGCGCGCAAGGCCATCGAGCTCGACCCCAGGTCGGACCGCGCGTGGTTCCAGAAAGGACGCGCCGAAGAACGCCAGGGAGACATGACCCGGGCCGTCGACTCGATCAACCACGCGATTGCCCTCAACACGCGCGCGTCCTCTTATTACTACGTGCTCGCCGGCCTCTACCGGCGCCTCGGCAAGATGGACGAGAGCCGGAAAGCGCTCGAGTCGTTCGCGCGGCTCGAGAAGGAATCGAGCGACCTCGACAAACTGCGGCGCGGCGGGCCGGCGCCGATGACTCCGCGGGACCCGCAGCGTGAGTAGCTCCGCGTTTCCCCTTCGACCTTCGCGTCGCACGTTTCTCTCGATCCTGGGCGCACCGCTCGCGGCATCGCTGCCGGGGATGCCCCTGCCGCCGATCGGCGCGCCGCGCGCCGCCGCGGGCCTGGCCTTTACCGACATCACCGAGCCGGCTGGCCTGTCGCGGGCGCTGAACGTGTCCGGCAGCCCCGACAAGAAGCAGCTGCTGCTCGAAGAAATGGGCTGCGGGGTCGCGTTCTTCGACTACGACCACGACGGGTGGCTGGACATCTTTCTCGTGAACGGCAGCACGCTCGACACGAGATCCGCCGCCGCACCGCCCACGAGATTCCTGTTCCACAACAACCGCGACGGGACGTTCACCGACGTCACGGCGCGGAGCGGTCTGACGCGCACCGGCTGGGGCCAGGCGTGCTGCGTCGGCGATTACGACAACGACGGATTCGACGATCTCTTCGTCACCTACTTCGGCGGGCACGCGCTGTACCACAACAACGGCAACGGCACGTTCACCGACGTCACCGCGAAGGCGGGCCTCGCGAGCAGCCACGGACGCTGGGCTGCGGGGTGCTGCTTCCTCGATTTCGACCGCGACGGCCATCTCGATCTCTTCATTGCCAGCTACGTGAATTTCGATCCGGCGCGGGCGCCGCGTCCCGGCGACTCCGCGTACTGCCGGTACAACGACATCCCGGTTCCGTGCGGGCCGCTGGGATTCGCGGGCGGCACGAACACGCTCTATCGGAACCGCGGCGACGGCACCTTCGCCGACGTCTCGGAATCGTCCGTCATCGCCGAGCCGCGCGGGCCGGGCTCGATGGTGTTCGTGCCGAACAACTGGCGTGCGACGGGATCGTACGGGATGGGCGCGGCGTCGGCCGATTTCGACAACGACGGATGGCCCGACATCTACGTCGCGTGCGACAGCGCGCCGAGCCTGCTGTATCGCAACAACCACGACGGCACCTTCCGCGAGGTCGCGGTGCCGGCCGGCTGCGCGCTCGACGAGAACGGCATCGCCCTGTCGGGCATGGGCGTGGGCGTCGGCGATTTCGACGGCGACGGCTGGCTCGACATCGTCCGCACGAACTTCTCGGAGCAGGTGACGACGCTCTACCGGAACTACGGCGGCGCGTTCACCGATGCGAGCATCAGGGCGGGCCTCGGGGTGAATCGCAAATATCTGGGATTCGGCGTCGATTTCTTCGACGCCGACAACGACGGCTGGGTCGACGTCTTCATCGCCAACGGGCACGTCTATACGCAGATCGCCGATCGCAAGCTGCATCTGGCCTATCGTCAGCCGAAGGTGCTGTACCGCAACCTGGGCAACGGCCGCTTCGAAGACGTCTCGGCGGCGGCGGGCGCGGCCGTCCGCGCGGAGAACGTCGGACGGGGCTGCGCCGTCGGCGATTTCGACAACGACGGCGACGTCGATGTCATCATCAACAACCTGGATGGCCCGCCGACGCTGCTGCGCAACGACAGCGGCGGCACGAACCAGTGGATTTCGATCAAGTGCGTCGGCAC
>JABFWM010000319.1 GCA_013362195.1 Acidobacteriota bacterium | reverse complement strand
GCTTGCCGCGAGTGGTGCGAGCCAGAGCGCCGCGCCAGCGAGCGCCGCAGCCGTGCGGCGCCGGGAAGTCCACCTCAACCCGGCGTATAATGTGCGTTTCGCATGGCTACGCTCCGGTGGCGCGGCGGTTTCGTGACCCACGGGTATCAATAACGTGCGCGTTCTGGCCATCTGTCAGGATGAGCTGGTCATTCGGACGCTCGACGAGGTCCTGCTCCCGAGCTTCGAGGTCGAGTTCCTGGTGGAGAGCAAACCGCTGGCGCGACGCCTCCACGAGGCGGGGATGGAAGTCTTCGCTGCCGATCCCCGCCGGGTCGACACCTACCTGAAACAGGACATCACCCCCAACACCTGCTTCATCGTCGAAGACAACAGCCGCCGCAGCATCAAGAAGATTCTCGAGGCGGCGCGCGACGCCGGCGGCACGCTGATCTACGTCCTTCACACCGGCAAGCGGCACGCCAACGCCAGGCTCGAGGCGGCGCGGCCCGACACCGGCGACGTCACCCACTTCGATCTCGCGGAGCTGGTGCGGCCGACGCTCGTCACCGAGCTGAGCCGATCGATGACGCGCGCGCGGGTGCAGCAGTACCAGCGCTATTTCGCCGACGCCGACCGCGTCCTGATCCTGCTCCACAACGATCCCGATCCCGACGCGCTGGCCAGCGGCCTCGCGCTGCGGAACCTGCTCCGGCGCACGAAAACGACCGCCATCATCGGCGCGATGCAGGGGGTGACCCGTCCCGAGAACCTGCGGATGGCGAACATGCTCGACATCCAGGTCGAGCAGATCACGCCGACGTCGTTTGCCGCCTTCGATCGCGTCGCGACCGTCGACGTGCAGCCGCACTACTTCGGCGGGATGCTCGATCGCGCGGACCTCGTCATCGATCATCATCCGGAGCAGCCGGGCTACAGCGCGGTGTTCAAGGACATCCGCGCCGATTACGGCTCCACGTCCACGATTCTGACCGAGCACCTGCGCGCCGTCGACGTGAACATCTCGGAGCGGACCGCGACCGCGATGCTCTACGCCATCAAGTCGGACACGCTGTTCTTCGCGCGCCACACCAACCGCGTCGATCTCGAGGCCTTCACGTTCCTCTACCCGCTCGCCGACGCCGCGCTCATCCGCAAGATGGAAGGCGCGGAAATCACGCTCGAGCGGCTCGAGTACGTGACCCGCGCGAGCCGCAGCGGCCAGCTGCGCGAGCAGGTGTTCACCGCGTTCATCGGCGAAGCGCCGCGCGAGGATTTCATCCCCTACACCGCCGACTTCTTCCTGCAGCTCGAAGACGTCAAGTGGACGATCATCGCCGGGGTCGTCGGGCAGATGCTGGTCGTCAGCGTGCGGAACCTGGGCTACTCGCGGAACGCCGGCGAGTTCGTGAAGCGGTGGTTCGCGGAACTGGGGTCGGCCGGCGGCCACCGCGCCATGGCCAAGGCGGTCGTGCCGATCGATCGCTTCCGCGCGAAGTACGGCAACCTCGAAGGTGAAGCGGTGGCCGCGAAGCTGGCGGAACTGGCCGACCAGTTCCTCCACGAAGCCGCCGCCGAGAAAAAGCTCACCGCCGCGCGATAAGCGTGGTCGGCTCAGGGCTCACGATTTGAGTGCCTGGTCGAGATCCTCGATGAGGTCCTGCGGATCTTCGAGGCCGATCGAGAGGCGCACCATGCTGCGCGTCACGCCGGCGTCGGCGAGTTGCGCGTCGCTGTGCCCCCACTGCGAGGTCAACACGGGCAGGCTGCACAGGCTCTCGACGCCGCCCAGGCTGGCGGCGCGCTTGATCACCTGCAGCCGGTCGAAAAACCGCTCGGCGCGATCCTGGCCGCCGCCGACATCCACGCACACCATCCCGCCGAAGCCACGCATCTGACGCGCCGCGAGCGCGTGATCGGGATGTGACGGCAGGCCCGGGTCGTAGACCTGGAGGACGCGCGGATCGTTCTCGAGCCAGCGGGCCACCGCCATGGCGTTGCTGTTGTGCCGCTCCATGCGCACCGCGAGCGTCTTCAGGCCGCGGCCGATCGCATACGCCGCGTGGGGATCCAGGATCGTACCGAGCAGCCGGCGCGCCTTGTCGATCTGCTCCACCAGCGCGGCCGATCCGGCAATCGCGCCGGCGGTGACGTCGCTGTGCCCGTTGAGGTACTTCGTGACGCTGTGCATGACGAGATCGACGCCGAGCGGGATCGGCCGCTGGTTGAACGGGCTCGCGAACGTGTTGTCGATGATCGAGACGATCTGGCGCGCGCGGCAGGCGGCGGCAATCGGTGCGATGTCCACGCAGCGCAGCGTCGGATTGATGGGCGACTCGAACCAGACCGCGCGCGTCGACGATCCGAGCAGCGCCTCGGGCCGCGCCAGCTCGTCGACGGTCGCAAACCGCGCCTTGATGCCGTAGCGCGGGAACAGGTCGGCAATCAGGTGCAGCGTGCCGCCGTAGATGGCGGAACTGCAGACCACCTCGTCGCCCGACTTCAAGAGCGCAAGCAGCGTCGTCGCGGTGGCGGCCATGCCGCTCGAGAACAGCATTGCCGTTTCGGCTCCCTCGAGCCGGGCAATCGTCTGCTCGACCGCGGCAGTCGTCGGATTCCCGTACCTGGAATAGAGGAACCGCTGCGACCTGCCCGCATTGTAGGCCTTGACCTGCTCCGCGTTCTCGAACACGAACGTGGTGGTTTCGTAGATGGGCAAGGTCAGCGGATCGGCATCGCGGTTGACGCCCTCGCCCCGGTGAATCATCTCGGTCGCAGCGCGCATGGTCACACCTGAAGAAAATACCGGCGACATTCACTCATCACGGCCGACAGCTCCTCGCGACGTTCACGACGAACACGAAGAGAAACCACAAAGCTGTCGAGTACTGACCGTCGTGACCTTCATGCCCTTTGTGATCTTCGTGACCTTCGTGGCAAGCCGTCGGCCG
>JABFWM010000073.1 GCA_013362195.1 Acidobacteriota bacterium | reverse complement strand
GTAGAGTTGCATGGCGGTACGATCGAAGCGCACAGCGCAGGTAAGGGCTCCGGTACCCGAAAGACCGTCGCGTTGCCGCTTGCACCGGAAGGTCGACGTCAAGAGGCGACTCCTCGAGAACGTCGAACCAGCGAGATCCCGTAGAGCGTTCCGCTGCTTGAGTCTCAATCGGTCGTTCTGACTCGTGCGGCACGCGGCGGCGCCTGCCGCTCGAACGATGTCGACGAACGGCGAGGCGGCCCTTGACATCGGCCGTCATCTGTCATACTGTCCTATGACAGTCGCGCACATGCTGTTCCAGTTGAATTACACATCGGGCAAGGCCGTCTACCTGCAGCTCGTCGAACAGGTGAAGGCGGCGGCCGCATCCGGGGCGCTCCCCGCGGGCTCACCGCTGCCGGGGATCCGTCCACTGGCGGAAGAACTGCGCGTCAATCGCAACACGGTCGCCAAGGCGTACTCGGCGCTGGAGCACGAGGGCGTCATCGAGACCATCGCCGGGAAAGGCTGTTTCGTTCGCGCGAACCATTCGCCCTTCAAGAAGGAGGTGCGCCGGAAGCTGCTCGCCGACACGCTCGACGGTGCAGTCATCCAGGCGCACCACCTCCAAATCGACAAGGCGGACTTTCTGCGTGTCGCCGAGGAGCGCTTCGACGTGCTCGAGCACAAGCGCACGCGGCGAACTCCCGAATGCTTATGACTCACGACCATCCCGTGATCGAAGTTCGCAACCTGGTTCGCCGCTACGGACGCACCGACGCCGTGGACGGTCTGAGCCTTTCGGTGCCGCCCGGCCGGTGCTACGGGTTTTTCGGCAGGAACGGCGCCGGAAAGACGACGACCATCAAGTGCCTGCTGAACCTGCTGCGCCCGACGAGCGGAGCGGTGCGGCTGTTCGGGATGGATCCGGCGCGCGAGGAGGTCGCCGTCAAGTCGCGCATCTCCTACGTCCCCGATCACGTCGCGTTCTATCCGTGGATGACGATCCGTGACGCCCTCGGGTACTTCGCGTCGTTTCGTCCGAAGTGGAGCAGCGAGACGGAACGGGCGCTCCTCGACCAGTTCCAGCTCGATCCGCGCCAGAAGACGAGCCATCTCTCGAAAGGCCAGCGCACGCAGCTCGCGCTCGTCATCGCCATTTGCCCCGAGCCCGAGCTGCTCATCCTCGACGAGCCGACCTCCGGACTCGATCCGATCGTCCGCCGCGAGTTCATCCGGACGGTGATCGGCGCGTACCAGGACGGCGATCCCGGACGCCGCACCGTGTTCGTGTCCACTCACCTGATTTCCGAGTTCGAAGGGTTGATCGACGAGTTCACGATCATCGATCGCGGGCGTGAAGTGCTCACGCTCGACGCGGACGCGGCGCGCGCGCGCCACGAGAAGAGCCTCGAGGAGATTTTCGTGACGACCCTTCAACCGCACGGTGCGACCGCATGAACGCCCCGCTGACGGCGCTCGCGTCGAAGGAATTTCGCGCGCTGCTCCCGGTGTGGGCGGCGGCGGCGTTGACCATCGGCGCCGACACGTTGCTGCGCGGCACGGCGGTGCACTCGCTGTTCCCCGTCGGCATGTTCGCGTACTTCGTGGGATCGCTCGCGCTCGGCACGCACGTCATCGGGCATGAATTCACGAACCGCACGCTGGCATCGCTGCTCGTCCAGCCGTGCAGGCGATCGTCGATGCTGTTGATCAAGGCGTCGGTTCTCGCTGTGATGCTGGCGGCGCTCGGAGGCATCGCGAGGGTCGTGTTGTTCGGATCAATTCGGCAGACGCTGGGGAACTTTCCGCCGTACCCCACGCTCTACCTGCCATTGATCGCCGGCTTCTGTGGCGCGCCTTATCTGACGATGCGGCTGCGGAGTGAGACGGCGGGCGTCGTGTTCACGGCGTCCCTTCCCGGAACGACGTACCTGCTCGCGCTCCTCGGCGGCGTCATCATCCATGGCACTGGAACGGCCGACGCCGAGGCGCTGGCCCTCTCTGTCTGGAGGCCGGCAATGGGGATCCTGGCCGCGGCCGGCGCCGTGCTGTCCGCGCGATCGTTCATGCGTCTGCAGGACACGGAGGGCGGGCGCCAGGAGCTGCAGCTGCCGCGATGGTTCACCGTCACAGACGCCAGTCCGGTCCGCCCGCCGCTCTGGACGCTCGCCAAGAAGGAACTGCGGCTGCAGCAGATGACGTTTGCCATGGTGGCGTTCTATGCCCTGATCTGGATCGGGCTGACCATTGCCGTCCGGGTGAACCCGGAGTTCGGGCGCGAATTCCCGATTCGGGCGGTCGGATTGCTGTACTTCGCGCTGCTGCCGCTGCTCATGGGATCCCTGGCCAGCGCGCAGGAGCGGCAGTTCGGCATGCTCCAATCGCAGGCGATGCTGCCGGTGCCGCGTGGGCAGCAATGGGCGGTGAAAGCGGGTGTCGTGCTCGTCCTGGCACTCGTGTTCGGCGTGGTGCTGCCGTGGTTCGTCTTCGCGCCGCCGCAGGTGCCGCGCGCATCGTTCTGGCCGCTGGCGGGGAGCATCGTGCTCCTGACGACGTGGAGCCTGTACATTTCGTCCTGGTGCGGGAGCGGGATTGTCGCGCTCGCGCTGCTTCTTCCCGCGAGTGCGGCAGCCATGGTGCTCGCGAGGAGCATTGACTGGCTGATGATCGCGCTGCCGTCACCGCGCCATGTCGTCGCCGCCTATGGGGTGCTGACGCAGCCATTCGCCGTCTTCGCGCTATGGGCGATTGCCGCCACGCCCTTTGTGGTGCTGCTGCTGTTCTTCGCGGCACGCAACCATTGGACGTCCGAACGCACCCCGAAGACACTTGCGCTGCAGATGGCCACGCTCGCGGGCTGGCTGCTCTTGACGGACGTCGTCGCGGCGCTGCTCTAGCCTTCAGCCATCGCCACACACCAGCTCGAGCCATGCTCGCGACGGCGTCCCGCTAT
>JABFWM010000626.1 GCA_013362195.1 Acidobacteriota bacterium | reverse complement strand
TCAACGACGCCAGGTTCCGCCGTCGGCCACAATCGAAGGCGTTCCGTCTCGCTGGCAGCGGCGCGCGCGACGTGCGCGCGTGCCGGCGGTATTGATGTCATCGGCGAGCAGGATGCTCGCGAACACCGGGCCGCGAATGAAGCGGATCACGCGCTTCCCGGTCGAGCGATCCTCCTCGATCGCTTCCGCGTCCAGGATGTCCGAGGGCATCAGGTCGGGGGTGAACTGGATGCGATTGAACCGCAGGTCGACCGCTTCGGCGAGCTTCCTGATCAGCAGCGTCTTCGCCAGCCCCGGGACGCCCTGAGCAGGCAATGACCGCGCGCCAGGAACGCAATCAGGATTTCGCGGACGACGCGCTGCTGGCCGATGATGGCTCGGGCCAGCTCGCGCTCGAGCCGGGCGGCGAGCTCGGCCACCCGTTCCACCGACGGCTCCACCTGCATGAATGGCGAGAGTGTACTACGGCCGCTGTTTGACAGTGCGGGCGCCGACGAGTAACGTACGCGGTTGGCTGTGAGGCGCTGCGGCTCGCCGTCGTGACGCTCGCGGCCGCTGACGGCGACGCAATCCGCCGCAGCGCCCGGTGGAACGTTTCCATGCCGACCCAGTCCAAGTGGCAGTCGCTCCCCACGGAGCAGATCAATCCCGCCAGTCTCGCCATCGACAAGACCCCGGTCCGCGACATCATCGACATGGTCGTGAACGAGGATCGCAAGGTCATCGCCGCCGTCCAGAAGGAGCGCGAGAAGATCGCGCACGGCATCGAGATCATCACGCAGGTCCTGCGCAAGGGCGGACGGATCATCTTCATCGGCGCCGGCACGAGCGGGCGCCTCGGCGTCGTCGAAGCCGCGGAGATGCCGCCGACCTTTGGCACCGACCCGCGGATCGTCCAGGCGATCATGGCCGGCGGGCAGGCGGCCGTGTTCCAGGCGAAGGAGGGCGTCGAGGACAACTACGAAGAGGGCGGCCGCAGCATCGGCCGGCTCCGCCTCGGCAGTCGCGACGTGCTGATTGGCGTCTCGGCGAGCGGCATCACGCCGTTCGTGCGCGGCGCGCTGACGCGCGGACGCAAAGCCGGCGCGAAGATCATCTTCGTCACGTGCTGGCCCGGATCGGAGCTCCAGAACTTCGTCGACCTGATCATCGCCCCGGCGGTCGGCCCGGAGATCATCGCCGGGTCGACGCGGCTGAAGGCCGGCACCGCCACCAAGATGGTCCTGAACATGCTGACCACGGTGGCGATGATCAAGTGGGGCAAGACCTACGGCAACCTGATGGTCGACGTGAAGACCGGATCGGAGAAGCTGAAGGATCGCGCACGCCGCATCCTCGGCGTCGTGACGGGACTCGACTACGACACGGCCGACGCGCTGCTCAAGCGCGCGAAATGGAACGTCAAAGCGGCCATCGTGATGCAGAAGACCGGCCTGACTTACCCGCAGGCGACCAAACGGCTGCGCAAGGCCCACAATTCCGTCCGCGACGCGATCGGCGAGGACATCGAGCCGCGCCTCCGCGAGCTCCTGGAAGCGAACGTGGAACGCCGGGTCTGAAGACCCGGCCTGCGTCGGCGGCCGTGACGACGTCGGTCAGAAAGTGACGCGTGGGGCGGTCATCAGACCCGCCGGTCAGAGAGTGACGCATGGGGCGCGTCTTCAGACCCGCCCTCTCACAGGAACTCCGCCGCCGCTTGATCCAGCACCAGCTCCACGTCGCGATGCAGCTGCAGGAACGACGCGGGCAGCTTCGTCGTCAACGGCCCCTTGACGAGCCGTTCGATGCAGCGCGCCTTCGACTTGCCGGTCGCGAGCAGGACGATCTGCCGTGCGTGGAGAATCGTCGCCATCCCCATCGACAGCGCCTCGCTCGGCACGCTGGCGAGCTCACCGCCGAACAGCGCCGCGTTGCTGCGGCGCGTTGACGCTTTGAGCGTCACGCGATGCGTGCGGCCGGCGAGCTCGCGGGCGGGTTCGTTGAAGCCGATGTGCCCGTTGGTGCCGATCCCGACCAGCTGCAGATCGATGCCGCCCGCCGATTCGACGGCGGCATCGTAGCGGCGGCATTCCGCGTCCGGATCCAGCGCGGCGCCGTCGAGAAAGTGAATCCGTTCCGCCGCAATGTTCACGCGCGAGAACAGGTGCTGCTCCATGAACGCGCGGTAGCTGCCGGGATGCGACCACGGGATCCCGAGAAACTCGTCGAGATTGAAGGTGGTGGCGCGCGAGAAGTCCACCTGCCCGTGCGCGCCCAGCAGGCCGAGCTCGTGATAGAGACGGACCGGCGTACGCCCGGTCGGCAGGCCAAGCACCAGATCCGGTTTCGCCGCCAGTGCCGCGGCGACGCGCCCCGCTTCCTGCTTCGCGAGCGCGCGTTCATCCGGAAAGACAGTGATACGCAACATGTGATCGGGAATCAGTCGACCTTGTACACCGGGACGCGCGCGCTGCCGCGCGCTGCCGCGATGGCGAGACGGACGGCGCCCGCAGCCGGCTCGACGTCCAGGACAAACGTGCGGCTCTTCGGCGACGCGAGCGTCAGCCGCCGATCGAGCTCGTCGTGCAGCCACGGCACGGCGCGGAACATGCCGCCGGCAAGGACGAACGGAAACTGCGTGCCGACGAGATCGAGCCGGCGCGCCACCGACATCGCCGACGCTTCGAGTTGATCGGCGGCGCCGCGCAGGATGCCGATCGCCACGGCATCGCCGGCGGTGAAGGCCCGCTGCACGCACTGCGCGAGCGCGGCAATCGCGGCCGGACGCAGCGCCGGATGGTAGACCTGATGGATCAGGTCCTGTGCGTGCGCGACCTGGAAGTGCTCGAGCAGCAGCGTGGTGAGCCGCGTCACCGGCCCACGGCGGTCCGACTGGCGGAGCACGGCCCGCAGCGCCGCGCGCCCGATCCAGTAGCCGCTGCCCTCATCGCCCAGCACG
>JABFWM010000215.1 GCA_013362195.1 Acidobacteriota bacterium | reverse complement strand
GAACCGCACCTTGGCGCGGCGCCCCTTCTGGGCCGCGAGCTCGGCGGCCGGCAGCGTGCGCGAGCCAAGACGGACGACGGCATCGGTGGCGAGCACGAAGCTGACGCGCGCGTCCTTGGTGCGCAGCACCAGCCGGCGGGCCGCCTGTTCGAACGCATCGATGATCCCGATCACCGATGATTCCGCAGGGATCACCACCGTCGCGGTGCGCACCTCTCGAATCGGCGAGACACCCGCAGCCGGATCGCTCGAGGGCGAGGCCTGGGCCGCGACGCTGGCAACGGCGAGCAAGGTGGCGATGACGAGCACGGCGAATCCTGACGAACCGAATGAACGCACGAGCAGCCGACGCCGTATCTGCGCGCCCACCGACCTCGCAGTCGGGAGGAGTTGACCGGAGAGAACCAGCCGTATCGCCGCTCGGCCGATGGGCATCGAAGGTGAACACAATCGAGGTGCCAGCGCGCGGCGCTGCCGGTAAAATGACGTTAGCTCCTTTGGCCACAACGACTTCGGTGCCTAGCACTCGTGACCCTGCGCCGGCCGCCGCGGCGCAGTCGCGCCCCAGCGTGGCGAATCTGCGGACCTTGTCGCTGCGGGCACGCCTGGCCGTCCTGATCACCCTCGCCCTGGCCATCGTCATCGGCGTGCAGGCGATCCTGGAGATTGGCGTGTTCGAGCGCGCCGTTGAGCGCGATCTGGTCGACACCGCCCGCCTGAGCGCGCTCGCCGTCGCCGACGACTTCGAATTGCGGCGGGAGCCGGTCGACGTGCAGGCAGTCGGCACGATGCTGCACGAGGTCGCCGCGAGTACGCCGGCGATTCGAACGATCTCGCTCGTCCGCTTCGAAGGCGGCGTGCCGCACACCCTCGTCAGCACGTCGTCGGACGAACGCCCCGAGGCGTTGAGCGCCGCATCACAGGCCGTGGCCCAACAGCAGACCGTCATCATCAACGGTCCCCGCGGATTGGCGCTCGCGGCCGTGCCGGCGACCCGCGAGGGACGAATCGTCGGCGCCGCGGTCGTGAGCGTCTCGCTGGGCTCCGTGGCGCAGCTCCGGACCAAGGGCCGTCAGGTGACGCTGTGGTTCGCGCCGATCGCGGTGCTGCTGCTGACGCTGGTCATCGACTGGTTCGCGCGGCACCTGATCCACCAGCCGGTCGCGCGCATCCACGAAGCGATGCATCGCGCCGGCACCGGCGACTTCTCGGCGCGCGCAAGCGTGGTGCGTCCCGATGAAATCGGCGCGGTCGCCTCGGGGTTGAATGACATGCTCGCGCGTCTGCAGCATTTCAACGAGGCGCTGCAGGATCGTGTCGAAGAGGCGACGGCGGAACTGCGCGTCCGCAACCAGGAGCTCGTCGAAAGCTACCGTCGCGTGTTCGCGCTGCGCGAGGCGCTCGCGCGCGCCGAGCAGCTCGCCGCCGTCGGTCAGACGGCCGCCAGCGTGGCGCACCAGGTCGGCACGCCCTTGAACCTGATCTCCGGCTACGTCCAGATGATGCAGGAGGACGCCGCGATCGATACGCGCACGGCGCGGCGGCTCGCGATCGTCCAGGAGCAGATCGCGAAGGTCGCCGCGGTGGTCCGGACGATGCTCGATCATGCGAGCCGGCCCGATGCGCGTCGGCCGACGGCGCTCGGCCCGCTCGTCGCCCGCGTCGGTGACGTGGCGCGGCCGAAACTCGACGCCTCGGGCATCGCGCTGACCGTCGACGTCGCTCCGGATCTCCCGCCGGTGGAAGCCAACGGCGAAGAGCTGGAGCTCGCGCTGATGAATCTCGTCAACAACAGCCTCGACGCGATGCCCGCGGGCGGCGCGTTGAGCATCTGCGCGACCCACGCCGACGGGCACGTGCGCATCGCGATCGCCGACACCGGCACCGGCATTCCCGCCGACCTGCTGCCGCGCATCTTCGAACCATGGGTCACGACGAAGCCGGCCGGGCGCGGGACCGGCCTCGGTCTCAGCATCACCAAGGATGTCATTGCGCGCCACGGCGGCACCATCGATGCGGAAAGCGAACCCGGCGGCACGACGTTCACCATCGACTTGCCGGTGGCCGCGCCACAGGACGCGTAAATGCCCAGGATTCTGATCGTCGACGACGATGGCGAGACATGCCGGTTCATGGCGGAGCTGCTGGAGCGGCCGGGCCGCGAGATCCGCACCACGCAGCGGGTGGACGAAGCGCTGAGCCTTGCGCGCGAGCCGTTCGACCTGCTGATCTCGGACATCAATCTCGATTCCCCGCAGAACGGCATGGACGTGCTGCGCGCGTTCAAGCGCGGCAACCCGGCCGCGCAGGTGGTCCTCATCAGCGGCTTCGGCACGCTGCAGACGGCGATCGAAGCCGTCCGCGCCGGCGCCTACGATTACATCAGCAAGCCATTCAACATTTCCGAAGTGAAGGCGACCGTCGAGCGCGCGCTCGCGGATGCCACCCTGCCGCCGCCACGCACCGAGCGGCCGCGCCTCGACGTCGCCCCGCCCGGCCTGATCGGCCGCACCGGCGGCATGCTCGCCGTCTACAAACAGATCGCACACGCGGCGAATGCGGCCGCGCCCGTCCTCATTGTCGGCGAGAGCGGCACCGGGAAAGAGCTGGTGGCGCGCGCCATTCATGCCAACGGCCCGCGCGCGCCGCGCCCGTTCGTGCCAATCAACTGCGGGGCGCTCACCGAGACGGTGCTCGAATCAGAGCTGTTCGGCCACGCGCGTGGATCGTTCACCGGCGCCGTCGCCGACACGAAGGGCATCTTCGAGCAGGCGAACGGCGGCACGGTCTTTCTCGACGAGATCGGCGAGACGTCGGCGGCGCTGCAGGTGAAGCTGCTGCGCGTGCTGCAGGAAAGCGAGGTGCGGCCGGTGGGCGCCAGCCGGATCGTGAAGGTCGACGTCCGCGTCGTGGCCGCGACCAACGTCGACCTGGAGCGCGAG
>JABFWM010000118.1 GCA_013362195.1 Acidobacteriota bacterium | reverse complement strand
GGCTTGTCCGCCGGGTCTAAAGACCCGGCCTACATGTCGTGGCTTGTCCGCCGGGTCTGAAGAGCCGGCCTATGTCTCGCGGCTCGTCCGCCAGGTCTGAAGACCCGGCCTGCGTTTCGTGACTTGTCCGCCGGGTCTGCAGACCCGGCCTGCATTCGTGTTTCCCGTAGCTTCCGCCTTCAGGCGGAAGATTTGAGGCGCTATGAAACGACTCGCGTTCGTGTTGCTGCCGATCGTTTTCGCGTGTGCCGCAGCGGGCTGCTCACCCAGGAGCGGTTCGTCGTCGGCGTCGACCATCAGCATCGCGGTCATTCCCAAGGGTACGTCGCACGTGTTCTGGCAGAGCATCCGCGCCGGCGCCGAGCGCGCCGGCAAGGAGGTCGGCGCGCAGATCATCTGGCGCGGGCCGATCCGCGAGGACGACCGCGATTCACAGGTGTCGGAGGTCGAAGGGTTCGTCAGCCGCGGCGTATCGGGCATCGTGCTCGCGCCGCTGGACGAGACCGCGCTGGTCGGCCCGGTCAGCGACGCGAAGCGCCGCAACATCCCCGTCGTCATCTTCGATTCCGGGTTGAAGAGCGACGACTACGTCAGCTTCGTCGCCACCGACAACGTGAAGGGCGGAGCGCTGGGCGGCGACCGCCTGGCCGAAGCGCTGGGGCACAAGGGCAAGGTGATCCTGCTGCGCTACGCGGAAGGACACGACAGCACCGCCAAGCGCGAACAGGGCTTTCTCGACGCGATCCGAAAGCACGCGGGCATCGAAGTGGTGAGCTCGAATCAATACGTCGGCGCCGATGTCGAGGGCGCGTACAAGCGCGCGGAAGCGATCCTCAGCGGCTACAAGAAACCGGACGGCGGCCTGAGCATCGACGGCATCTTCACGCCGAACGAATCGAGCACGTTTGCCACGCTGCGCGTGCTGCAGGATAACGGCTGGGCGGGGAAGGTGAAGTTCGTCGGCTTCGACTCCTCTGAGAACATGGTCAAGGGGCTGAAAGACGGCGTGCTGGACGGGCTGGTCGTGCAGGATCCGGTGAAGATGGGCTACCTCGGCGTCAAGACGATCGTCGCGCACATCAAGGGGCAGCCGGTCGAGAAGCGCATCGACACCGGCGTGCATGTCGTGACGCCGCAGAACATGAAAGAGCCGGAGATGGACAAGCTGCTGCACCCCGATCTCGCGAAATGACGGTGTGCTTCCGGCTGAAGCCGGAAGTTACGGACGCCAAGCCGGAAGCTACGGAAGCGAAATCGCAAGTCGGACATTGACGTGGAGCCGCCAACTCAATCCTCACGCCACCCGTGGCTTCCGCCTTCAGGCGGAAGCACGCCGCCCCGCTTCGAGATGCGCGGGATCCGGAAGTCGTTCGGGGCGACCGTCGCGCTGGACGGCGTCGATCTCGCCGTGTCGCCCGGTGAAATCTGTGGCCTCATCGGCCAGAACGGCGCGGGCAAGAGCACGCTGATGGGCGTGCTCGCGGGCGCCCTGCGTCCCGATGCCGGCGAGATGAGGATCGACGGCGCGCGCTACGCGCCGGCGAGCCCGATCGAAGGGCGCCGGGCCGGCGTGGCGATGATCTATCAGGAGCTGTCGCTCGCGCCGCACCTGTCAGTGACGGAGAACGTCCTGCTCGGCGCAGAACCGACCCGCCATGGGCTGCTCGATCGGGCGCGCATGCGCGATCAGGCGGGGCGCGCGCTTGCGGAGCTCGGGCACACGGACATCCCGCTCGATGCCCCGGTCGGTTCGCTGTCGGTGGCCACGCAGCAGCTCGTCGAGATCGCGCGGGCGCTCGCGGTCGGATGCCGCGTGCTCGTCCTCGACGAGCCGACGAGCAGCCTCGGCCGCGCCGACGTCGAGGGGCTGTTCGCGCTGCTGCAGCGGCTGAAGGCGCAGGGCCACGCGATCGTCTACATCTCGCACTTCATCGAGGAGGTGACCGAGGTGGCGGATCGCTTCATCGTGCTGCGCGACGGGCGCAATGCCGGCGGCGGCCCGACCGCCGGCGCCACGCACGATGCCATCGTCGCCCTGATGGTGGGCGCCTCGGTCGGCAACCTGTTCCCGCGATCGGCGCGCGCGCGCGGCGACGCGGTGCTCGACGTGGCGTCGCTCGAGCCCGGCTCGGCGTCGTTCACGCTGCACCGGGGCGAGATTCTCGGGATCGCCGGTCTCATCGGCTCCGGACGCACGCGGCTGCTCCGCACCGTGTTCGGCCTCGAACCGGTGCGAAGCGGACGCGTCCGGGTCGCGGCCTTCGAGGGGCCGGCGACGCCGCATCAGCGATGGCGGCAGGGCGTGGGGATGCTGAGCGAGGATCGCAAGGAAGAGGGGCTCGCGCTCGCGCTCGACATCGCCGACAACCTGACGCTCACCCGCTTGTCTGCGTTCGGTCGCGGCGGACTGCTCTCGCCGTCGCGGCAGCGCGCCGCCGCTGCCGGATGGATCCGGCGGATGGACATCAAGTGCGCCGGACCGTCGCAGCGCGCCGGCGAGTTGTCGGGCGGCAACCAGCAGAAGATCGCCATCGCGCGGCTGCTGCAGCACGACGTCGACGTGCTCGTGCTCGACGAACCGACGCGCGGCATCGACGTCGGGAGCAAGGCGCAGATTTACACGCTGATCGACGCGCTGGTCGCCGACGCGCCAGGCCGCGCCCCGAAAGCCATTCTGATGGTCAGCAGCTACCTGCCGGAGCTGCTGGGCGTGTGCGATCGGATTGCGGTGATGCGCCGTGGACGTCTCGGCGAGCCGCGCCCGGTGGCGGCATACTCGGAGCACGAGCTGATGCGGGCCGCGACCGGGGGCGGTGCCGGCGCATGACGGCTCGGTCGCTCGTCGATCGCGCCGGCACGGCGCTCGGGCTGATCGTCGTCGCCGGCGTGTTCGGCGCGCTCATCGGGCCGCAGTTCTTCTCGCCCGGCAACCTCGAATTGATGGCGCGGCAGACCGCGATCGTCAGCATGGCGGCCATCGGCATGACGATGGCGATCGTGTCGGGCGGCATCGATCTGTCCGTCGGATCGATCATCGCGCTCGCGACGGTGGTGATCGCGCTGCTGCTGCGGATGGAGGTGCATCCCGTGCTCGCGGCGCTTGGCGCGGTCGCCGCCGGTGCCGCCTGCGGCCTGGTTAACGGCGTGCTGATCACGCAGCTGCGGGTCGTCCCCTTCATCGTCACGCTCGGGACGATGTTGATCATTCGGGGAGTGGCGAAGGGACTGGCGGAGGAGCGCCGCATCGAGGCGCCCGTCACCTGGCTGAACGACCTGCTTCGGGTGCCGCGCGGCGGCGCGCTGCTCCCGTCGGGCATCTGGCTGGTCATCGGACTCGCCCTGCTCGTGGCCGGCCTGCTCCGCTACACGCGCTTCGGCCGTCACGTGTTCGCGATTGGATCGAACGAGCGCATGGCGCGCCTGTGCGGCGTGGCGATCACGCGCACCAAGATCGTCGTCTACGTGCTGACCGCCATGTTCGCCGGGCTGGCCGGCGTGCTGCAGTTCTCGAAGCTCTCCGTCGGCGATCCCACCGTCGCCGTCGGCCTCGAGCTGGACGTCATTGCCGCCGTGATCATCGGCGGCGGCAGCCTGCTCGGCGGCCGCGGCACCGTCGCCGGCACGCTGATCGGCGCGGCGATCATGACCGTGATTCAGATCGGCTGCTCGCAGCACGGCCTCGCCAACTGGGTGCAGCAGATCGTCACCGGCATCATCATCGTCGCCGCCGTCGCGCTGGACCGCATGCGGACGTCGGGGGGAGAATGACTCAGGGCTTAGGGCTCAGGGCTCAGGGCTCAGGACTCACGGCTCAGGGGCTCAGGACTCAAGACTCACGGCTCTTTTTTCTCGAACGCCGTCACGCGCGCCGTGTGACGGGACGGCTGACAGACATGTTTGATCTATGAAAATCCGTGACCTCGAGATCGTCGACCTGCGCTTTCCCACATCGCAGACCAACGCCGGAACCGATGCCATGCATCCCGATCCGGACTACTCCGCCGCCTACGTGATCCTGAAGACCGACGCGGACCTCGAGGGCCATGGGTTCACGTTCACGATTGGCCGCGGCAACGAGATCTGCGCCGACGCGATTCGCGCCTTCGCCCACCTCGTGGTCGGCCGCACGCTCGCGGAGATCGTCGCCGAGCCGGCGGCCTTCTGGGCGTCGCTGGCGTGCGAAAGCCAGCTGCGCTGGCTCGGGCCCGAGAAGGGCGTGATCCACCTGGCGATGGCGGCCATCGTGAACGCGGTGTGGGACCTCCACGCGAAACGCGAACGCAAGCCGGTCTGGAAGCTGCTCGCGGACATGAGCCCGCGCGACGTGGTGCGCTGCATCGACTTCCGCTACATCACTGATGCGTTGACACCCGACGAAGCGATCGACATCCTCGAGCGGCAGCGGCACGGGCGCGCGGAGCGGGAAGCGGCGCTCCTGCGCGACGGCTATCCCGCCTACACCACCTCCGCGGGATGGATGGGCTATTCCGACGAGTACATCCGCAGCTTGTGCCGCGAGGGACTCGCCGACGGGTGGACGCACTTCAAGATCAAAGTCGGCGCCGCGCCCGAAGACGACGCGCGGCGGCTCCGCGTCGTCCGTGAAGAGATTGGCCCCGATCGGCGGCTGATGATCGATGCGAACCAGCGCTGGGACGTCAGCGAGGCGATCGAACGCGTGCAGGCGCTCGCGCATTTCCGCCCCTGGTGGATCGAAGAGCCGACCAGCCCGGACGACGTGCTCGGGCACGCGGCGATTCGCACAGGCGTCAAGCCGGTCGGCGTCGCGACCGGCGAGCACGCCCAGAACCGCATCATCTTCAAGCAGCTCCTGCAGGCCGAGGCCATCGACTTCTGCCAGATCGACAGCTGCCGCCTCGGCGGGGTCAACGAAAACCTCGCCGTCATCCTGATGGCCGCGAAGTTCGGCGTGCCCGTGTGTCCGCACGCCGGCGGCGTTGGATTGTGCGAGCTCGTCCAGCACCTGTCGATGTTCGATTACCTCGCCGTCTCGGGACGGATGGACGATCGCGTCACGGAGTTCGTCGATCACCTGCACGAGCATTTCGTCGATCCGGTGGTGATTCGGCGTGCGCGCTACATGCCGCCGTCGGCTCCCGGCTACAGCAGCACGATCAGACCGGAATCGCGCGCCGAGTACGCCTACCCGGACGGACCGGTGTGGCGGGGGCTGGTCCAGACGGCCTCCGGAAGAACGCTGGATGCCACAGGCGCGACCCCGACGCGCTGAGGACGTGAGCAGCGCCTCGTATCCACGGATCGCCTCCCTCAAAACCGCGGACGCGTTCCGTGCGCGCATCCGCGCGCTCGGCCTCTCGCTCGAGTTCGACGATGCGCTCGAAACAGCGCCCGCGTCGCCGCTCGCACGGCCGATCGAGCTCGAAGGGGTGCGGGTGGGCAATCGTTTCTGCATCCTGCCCATGGAGGGCTGGGACGGCACGATCGACGGCGCGCCGAGCGACCTCACCCGCCGGCGATGGCGTCATTTCGGCCAGAGCGGCGCGAAGCTGATTTGGGGCGGCGAAGCGGTGGCGGTGAGGCAGGATGGACGGGCGAACCCGAATCAGCTGCTGCTCACGCCCGCGAACGCCCGCGCCATCGCGACGCTGCGAGACGGGCTGGTGGCCGCGCACCGCGAGCGATTCGGCTCGCATGCGGACGCGGATCTCTACGTCGGCCTGCAGCTCACGCACTCGGGGCGCTACGCGCGTCCGCTGGAGTCGCGGGGCCCGGCGCCGCTCGCCGCGTACGCGCATCCGCTGCTCGATCGCCGCTTCCCGAACGGCGTGCCGATCCTCTCGGACGACGACCTCGACCGGTTGATCGACGACTTCGCCGCCGCCGCGCGCCTCGCGTCGGATGCCGGGTTTCAATTCGTCGATGTCAAGCAGTGCCACGGTTATCTCGGCCACGAGCTGCTCAGCGCGCACCATCGTCCCGGACGCTACGGCGGATCCTTCGAGAACCGGACGCGGTTCCTGTCGTCGGTCATTGCCGCGATCCGCGCGGCGGCGCCGCACCTGGACATCGCGGTCCGGCTCTCCGCGTTCGACACGGTGCCGTTCAGAAAGGACGCGCGCGGCGTCGGCACGCCCGAAACGACGTCCGAGGGCTATGACTCCGCGTTCGGCCTGCTCGCCGGCGAAGCGATGGGCGGTGCGCTGGCGGACGCGCGTGAACTGCTCGCGCTGCTGGCGCGAATGAACGTGCGCTGGATCTGCGTGACGGCGGGCAGTCCGTACTACAACCCGCACGTGCAGCGGCCGGCGCTCTTCCCGCCGAGCGATGGGTACGATCCGCCGGAGGATCCGCTGGTCGGCGTCGCGCGGCAGATCGACGCGACCGCGCGTCTCAAGGCGGCGTTTCCGTCGCTGCTGTTCGTCGGGTCGGGCTACACGTATCTGCAGGACTGGCTGCCGCACGTCGCGCAGCGCGCGGTGCGGGAGAGCCGCACCGATCTCGTCGGCCTCGGGCGCATGGTGCTCGCCTACCCGGAGCTGCCGGACGACGTGCTCTCGGGACGGCCGCTGCAGCGCAAGAAGATCTGCCGCACGTTCAGCGATTGCACGACCGGGCCGCGCCTCGGACTGGTCTCAGGCTGTTATCCGCTGGATGATTTCTACAAGGCGCACCCGCACGCCGTCACGCTCAAGGAGAAAAAAGAAGATGCGTGACGTCGCGAGCGGGATGTAGGCCGGCCGGGTCTTCAGACCGGGCGGCACGAGGCGGGTCTAAAGACCCGCCCTACGTCGTACAGACGGTCAGGCGCGTGTGCGTGCGATCAAGTGATCGCATCCTCGTGCCGTCAGCGCCATCATCGTGAGCGTCGGGTGCTTGTCGCCCGTCGACGGAAACGCGTTGCCGCCGAACACGTAGAGGTTGGGGACGTCGTGCGTGCGGCAGTACGAATCGAGCACGCCTTCCTTCGGGCTGACGCTCATGCGCGCGGTGCCGCATTCGTGGATCGATCCGCCGAGCGGGCGGCGCGCGGGGCCGGGCCGCTCCGGGCTGCTGCCGCCCCGGACCGGCGCGCTCTGAGGCGAACCGGCGCCGCCGGGAAACCCTGCCGGCGTCACCGGCCCGGGCATCATCTCGCCGCCGGCCTTGCGGAACAGCTCCTCCGCCTTCCGCTGAAAATCCGCGATCAGCTTGTACTCGTTGTCGCTGTGCGTGAAGTGGATCTTCAGCACCGGGATGCCCCAGTGATCCTTCACCTCGGGATCCAGCTCGACGAAGTTCTCCTTCCGCGCGAGCATCTCGCCGCCGGCGATCCACACGCGCGCCTGCGCGACGTAGCGGCTCTTCACCTCTTTCTTCCACTCCGATCCGTACCCCGGCAGGTTCGCGGCGAACTGCGGGAACTCGGTCTGGCCGCCCGTCGCGTTCATCACGTAGCTGCGGATGAAGTCTTTCCGTTGCGTCTTCGCATCGATGTTCTCGACGGCGGGAATCGTGACCCCCGCCATCTTTCCATCGTCGAGCCGGCTGGGTCCGCCCTTCAACACCGGCAGAAACCCGCTCACGCCGCCGCCGCTCACCTGGTCCATCATGTAATGGCCCAGCGTGCCGCTCGCGTTCGCGAGGCCGCCCTTCGCCGACAGCAGCAGCAGCCGTGTGTTCTCGAGCGTCGACGCCGCGAGGATCACCCACGTCGCATCGACGTCGACGGCCGTGCGCGACTCGCGTTCGATGTAGGTGACGCCCTGCGCGCGGTTCTCGCCGTTCATGCGCACGCGCGCGACGATGCTGTCGGTGCGGATCTCGAGTCTGCCGGTGGCCAGCGCGGGCGGAAGCGTCACGGCAATGGGATTGAACATCGCGCCGACGTCGCAGCCGTTCACGCAGTTGCCGCAGTAGTGGCACGGCGGCCGGCCGTTGTGCGCACGCGTCAACTGCGAGAGGCGGCGGTGCGTCGACGGCCAGCCGAGCGCCTGGCAGGCGGCGGTGAAGATGGTCTCGGCGCAGTTCAGCGCCATCGGCGGGAGAAAGATGCCGTCGGGGAACTGCGGCCAGCCTTCGGCGGCGGCGCTGACGCCGATGAACGACTCGACACGGTCGTAGTACGGCTTCATCTCGGCGTACGAGACGGCCCAGTCCATGCCGTAGCCGTCGCGCGATGCGGCCTTGAACTCGTAATCGGCCATGCGATCGGTGGCGCGCGCCCAGTGCAGCGTCCGGCCGCCGAGACAGCGCGATCGTCCCCACGAATACACCGTCTCAGGCGAGGTCGTGTACGGGTTCTCGACGTTGTCGATCATGATGCGGTAGTTGCGCTCGGTGCCGGCGTAGCGCCGCAGCAGTCCCGGCGTGCCGCGTCCGCGGTAATCGAGCTCGAACGGAAAGCGATGGCGGAACTGATCCGCCGGATCGACGCGCGGTCCCGCTTCGAGCATCAGGACGCGCATGCCGGCGCGCGTCAGCTCCAGCGCGACCCATCCCCCGCACGCGCCCGATCCAACGATGATGGCGTCGTAAACGTCAGGCATAGTGTGTGCTCTTCCGCCTGAAGGCTACAGGGTAACAAGCAGAGTCCCGTAGCTTCCGCCTTACAGGCTGAAGAGACCGAGCTCTCCTTGGTTACGCGTAGCTTCCGCCTTCAGGCGGAAGAAACCGAGCTCTCCTTGGTTACGCGTAGCTTCCGCCTTCAGGCGGAAGTTCTCCACGCGTCAGGCGGAAGGCACCACCCGATGCTCCGGATGCTCGCACGCCGGGAACGACGCGTTGAAGCGGTTCCCCTTGTAGTCGAGCGCCTCGATGAGACCCGCCCGGGACGTATAGAACGCGAACGTGTTCTGCTGCTTGATCAACCGATACGCGAAGTAGGCGGGATGGGTGGCGCCGCGCTCGCGCTCGGGGCGCGCCATGGCCGCGACCAGGCGTTCGCGCTCGGCCGCCGACGCCGTGTGAAACCCGCTCGCCTTCACCGCACGCATCGCGTCGCGCCACTGCGCCTGAGCATCCGGCGCCGCGTCCGTGGAGGCCGCGAGCACGAAATCGATGAAATGCGCGCAGCGGGCCTCGCGCGCGCCCGGAGTGTCGTCGGTCGGAATCAGGATCTCCGTGAACACCTGCAGCGCCGCGAAATCGTCAGCATCGAAAAACTGCGGCTGATAATCGCGAAGCGCCGGCCGGTCCTGTGCCGCGTGCAGGTGCGCCGGCGCTTTCGCCGCGTCCAGCCAGGCGGTGAAGAACTCACTCGCGCCGCTCGCGGCCAGCGCGCACGTCGTCAGCTTCAGAAGATCCCGCCGCGTGAGCTGCGCTCGGTCACTCATACCGATTCATCAAAACCCGAACGGGCGGATCGAGAAGCGCTCCTCCCATCGGCCGCCCGCCGGAATGGTCTGGAGATCCTTGTAGACGCCGCGGTCCGCGAGGTTGAACGCGTTGGTGATGCCGGTCATCGGCTCGATGCAGACGTAGGCGGGCTCGCGGGCCGGCGCGTAGACGACGACGGCCCGATAGTTGGGGCCGAGCGTCACATCCAGGCGCTGTTTGCGGCCTTGCAGCGTCATGACGGCATTCCCATCCGCGCCGCGCGCGAGATCCCCGTACACATCGTCGAGATCGAGGCCGCGCAGCGGGATGCGCTGCAGATCGGAAAAGCGTGCGGCCAGCGGACGCGTCTCGCCGGTCGGCAGCTTTTCGGGTGACAACACCCACTCGCTGCGCGCCGCGAGCGACAGCGTCCACTCGTCGCGCGGCGCGTCCGCGACTTTCAGGTACGGGTGAAAGCCGATCGACAGCGGCATCGTTTCGGCGCTCAGGTTCATGACGCGTGTGACGACTTCGACGGCGCCGTCGCGCAGCCGGTAGGTCACCTCGATCGTGTGCGCGAACGGAAACTGCGCCATCCATGCCGGCTGCCGATAGAAATCCAGCCGGCTCGTGAGCCACGACGACGAGGCGTCGGCCTTCGCTTCGACGACGTCCCACGGCGCGAAGGTGACCAGGCCGTGGATCGGCCGGTCACCGCGGACGTTTCCCAGCTCCTTATTGAACACGTAGTGGCGGCCGCCGAAGCGGAAGCCGGGCTCGTCGAGCCGATTCGCCCAGGGCGCCATGAACGGGATGCCGGCGAAGCGCGGGCGCTGCCCCTCGTCTGCCGGCGCCGGCGGATAGTGCAGCACCGGCACGCCCTTGACCGTCATCTCGACCGCGAGGTTGCCGGTCCGCGGGTGGATCACGAGGCCCACGTCATGCGCCGTGTCGCGCAAGCGCACGACGTCGCCGTCGCGCAGCGCGGTGTACGGCGCAGCGTGCTGACGCGCGGTGACAAGCGACGTGCTGAGGAAAAGGACCGCGGCGATCGCGACGCCCGAGGCCGCGCGCAGTCTGACGCAACGCACGCGCGCAGTATAGCGTGTCGGCGCGCGAGGCTCTCGTCATGGCGGACCTGAAGGTCCGCCTTCACCCGAACGTGTAGGCCGGGTCTTCAGACCCTGCGCGATCGATCACCGCACGACGATCTGCACGGTCGCCGCCGGCAGGAACGTCTGCGTCGTCGTACTGTGGCCGAAGACGGCGAGCATGTAGCGCCCAGGCAGCAGCCCGCGCACCGTCAACCCGTACCCGCTCTCGGTGGCGCCGCTGCCGTAGATCGCCGCGACGTCCGGACGACGACCGCCGAGCGCGGCATCTCCGAGGAAGATCGGCTCCCCGGCGGCCACGGGATACGCCCACACGTGGATCGCGTCGATGCCGGTGCCTTGAGACGCGCCCGGATCGGCCGCCCAGCCGGCGACGATGAAGGGCTGCGTGACCGCCTGCTGTCGCCGCGGCGTGTCGATCACCACGTGCGGCGATGACAGGCTGCCCTTCGGGCCGATCGCGACGTCCACTTCGCGCCGCGCGACCGCCCTGCCATGCTCGTGGCGTACGAAGACGAGGCGATAACGCCCGACGAACCCGGCGCCCGCCTGCCACGAAAACCGATTCGACGCGGCGTCGAGTTGCGATCCGATGGGCAGCGGCGCGAGACCCGTCGCGGTACGGAGATAGCCCGCGTACGCGCC
>JABFWM010000015.1 GCA_013362195.1 Acidobacteriota bacterium | reverse complement strand
TGTTGTTCTGTGGCCCTGCTGCGTTTTTTTGCGGC
Organism: Acidobacteriota bacterium; assembly: GCA_013362195.1. Lineage (GTDB taxonomy): Bacteria > Acidobacteriota > Vicinamibacteria > Vicinamibacterales > 2-12-FULL-66-21 > QHWT01. Next base: position 2,916 of record JABFWM010000015.1, on the reverse strand, counting down.
CTTGTTCCACAGCACGTGCGGTCGCGGGCGGAGCGCTCTGGCGCGACACGCGAACACGGGAAAGCCACAGAAGAACACGGAAGCACACTCAGCAAGACGGGAAAGCCACAGAAGAACACAGAAGAACACTGGAGAGTATTTTCTGTGTTGGTCTGTGTTGTTCTGTGGCCCTGCTGCGTTTTTGGCGGCCTTCTTCCACAGCACGTGCGGCCACGGGCGGAGCGCTCTGGCGCGACACGCGAACACGGGAAAGCCACAGAAACACGCAAGAACACTGGAGAGTGTTTTTCCGTGTTGTTCTGTGGCTCTCCCCGTTGTTCAGTGGCCCACCGTCTATGTTGTTCTGTGGCCTCACTTCAGCGGCTGCAATGCATAGAGCCGCACCTCGGCGCCTTCCCAGCGGCCGGACGCGACGGGACTCACGCCTGGTGTGGCCTCGAGGCCGCGGATCACCCGCGGGCACGGCACGCCCCAGAGGCGGCAGTTCACGGTGATGTGGGTGGCGCCGGCGCGGCGCAGCGCGTCCAGCGACGCCGCTGACGGAAAGTCCTCGACGTCGCGCTGCAGGCGGATGAAGCTGTCGGGAAAGAACCCGCTGTAGCCGCCGACCATGCGCGCGCCGTGCGCGATCGAGAAATACATGTAGTCCGGCGCCCGATCGAGCGGAAACTCCGCGAGCACCATTCGAGGCGTCACCGCCGCGTAGATCGGCGGCGCCGTCGGCCAGTACGGCCGGAGCGTCAGTGTCGGGCGGAGGTCGAAGAGCACGACCGCCGCGACGGCGACGAAGGCGATGGAATCGAGACGCCTGGACGCGGCGGCGCGAAACAGCCGCGCCGCGCCGACGCCGCCGAGCAGCGCGAGCACGACACCCACCAGGGCGCCGAATCGCGCGGGGACGCGAACGCCGCGGAACGGCATGAGCCAGCGGTAGAGATCGTCATAGGTCAGGCCATTCGCGCCGAGCGACCATTCGAAGGCGGCCGCGCCCGATACGACCAGCGCGGTGGTCACGGCGCTCAGCGGCGGCGCGATCCCGATGGCGGCGAGGCCGAGCGTCGCCAGTCCCGGAAACAGCTCGCGCTCGGGGCGATTGCGCTCCCGCGTGATCCACTGATACGCGGCGAGACGTGCGGGCGGGTGGCCGTACTCGCGCGCCTCGGCGCTGAAGCTGGCGACCTGTGCGAGGGGGCGTTCACCGCGCACCTCGCGCGAGCGCAGGTACGGCCAGCCGAGCGCCGCGAACGCGACGGCAATCACCACTGCGGCGGCCGCCAGCGCCTGGACGAGCCGCCACGTGGGCCGCACCCGCCACGCGATCGCCACCATCAGCCCGAACGGCACCATGACGGTCAGCAGCATCAGGCCGAAGTACATGCACGCGAGCCACTGCAGCGCGACGAGCGCGCCGAGCGTCACGCCGCGGCGCGGCGTGGGCGCCGCGAGCAGCGCAACCAGCGCGACGAGCGCGACCGGCATGAAGCCGGTGTACTGCAGCTCGAGATGGCTGTAGTGCTCCCAGTGGAACGCCGCAAGTCCCCCGAGCATGCCGCCGATCGTCGCCGCCCGCGGATCGCCGGTGATTCGCCACGACGCGTAGAAGAAGCCGAGCGCCGCCAGCGGGAACGCCACGAAGAAGGCGACGTTCGAGACGATCAGCGGATCGGCGCCCGCGAGGATGAACGGCGCCGCGACCAGCGCCTGCAGGACCGTGGCGTCCGAGAACGTGAGCGTGGCGCCGTGCGCATAGAAGATGTTGCCGTCGAAGAGATGCCGTGGATCGTGGGCCAGCTGGTGCGCGAAGCGCGCGAGGCGCCACGCCGAGAAAATCGGATCGCCGTGATCCGGCACGAACCGCGGATGACGCAGATGCGGCGTGAGCCACACCATCGACGCGAGCACCGTGATGGCAACGTACCATCCCGCGCCGCGCGGCCACGGTGGAGCGGCCGCGAACCATTCACGCTGGTGCTCGAAGGCGCTCGCCGGCCCGCGACCCAGTGCCGGCAACCACGGCACACGCGGCGCGATCCTGACCCGCAGGGCGCCGAAGAGGCCCGCGAGCAGCAGCGCGCGCCAGGGCGACATCAGCAGGATGCGCGTCCCTGGCCACGCGGTGCTCGTAGCTCCGCCGAGCGCGATGACGATCGCCGCGCTCGCCGAGGTCATCGTCAGGGCGTCCAGAACTGTGATCCATGCGCCGCGGGGTCCGTTCATCGGGGTGGGAGTACCCGGTCAAGGTATCATGTAGGCATGCCTCACAAGCTGCTGCTGGCCGACGACAGCGTCACGATCCAGCGCGTGATCGAGCTGACGTTCGCCGACGAAGACGTGCAGGTGATTGCCGTCGGCAACGGTCAGCAGGCAATCGAGCGTGCCGAACGCGATCGTCCGGATATCGTGCTCGCGGACGTCGGCATGCCCGAACGCGATGGGTACGAAGTCGCGGCGTTCATCAAGGGGCATCCGACCCTGTCCAGCGTCCCCGTCGTGCTGCTCACCGGCGCGTTCGAGCCGATCGACGAATCGCGCGCCAGGGCGGTCGGCTGCGACGGCGTGCTCGTGAAGCCGTTCGAGCCGCAGATGGTGATCAGCCGCGTCAAGGATCTGCTCGCGGGCCGCAAGCCCGCCGGGTTGTGGGGCAGCGGGCCCGCGGCGCAGGGGCCGGTGCGTCCCGCGGCCGCCGACATCGATCTGCGTCCGACGGGGACGACGAGCAATGCCGTCGATCCGCTGGAAGCGTACTTCGATCGCCTCGATGCCGCGTTCAATGCCATGGGCACCGGGGACGGCACCGCTGCCGCACCGGCGCCGCGACCGGACCCGGCCCCGCCCGCGCCGCAACGGCAGCCCATTCCCGTGGCGACCGCGCAAGGGCCGGCGGCACCGCCACCGGCGCCGCGGCGTGAGGGTCCG
>JABFWM010000403.1 GCA_013362195.1 Acidobacteriota bacterium | reverse complement strand
GCACGCAGCCAGCGCTTCGCGGACCGCCGCAGATTGTCGAGGGTAGTCATCCGTACCTTCCTTCCGTTGTGCCTGGCGTCCGCTTACATCAGGCCGGAAGAAGGTTCGTGGCGTCGGCCGAACCGGGGTGGGTGGGAGAAGCTCCCTTGCCGCGGACAGGAGGCGCCCCAGCGCGCGCTGGGGGGAGTGTCGGCCAAACGCGATTCGCTTGTCAACGATAGGCGGCGGCCTGAATCGCGTACAGCTCCGCGTACTGGCCGTGTCTGGCGACGAGCTCGTCGTGCGTGCCCACTTCGGCCACCCGCGCGCCGTCGAGCACGACGATCAGGTCGGCCATCCGCACCGTCGAGAAGCGATGCGAGACGAGGATCGTGATGCGCCCGCCGGACCGGTCGGCGCGCGCCGCCGCGGCATAGCGCTCGAAGAGCGCATGCTCGGTTTCCGCATCGAGCGCTGCCGTCGGCTCGTCCAGGATCAGCAGCAGCGGCTCGTCGCGCATGAATCCGCGCGCGAGCGCCAGCTTCTGCCATTGGCCGAACGACAGATCCACACCGCCCGGCCACGTCGGACCCAACTGCGTCTCGAGCCCCGCCGCAAGGCGCCGCACCACATCGTCGGCGCCGGCGCGCCCGACCGCCGTCACAACGGCCGGTTCGTCATCGAGACGCGGCACGTCCCCGAGTCCGACGGTGCGGCGCGCCTGAAACTCGAAGCGGAAGAAGTCCTGAAACGCGCCGGCCAGCTTCGCGCGCCACGCCTCGACGCGCATGCGCGCGAGCGGCCGGCCGTCCACGAGAATGCCGCCCGACGAGGGCTCGTACATCTTCGCGAGCAGCTTCACGAGCGTGCTCTTGCCGGCGCCGTTCTCACCGACGATCGCGACCACCGCCGCTGCCGGCAGCCTGAGCGTCACGTCATCGAGCACGAGGCGCGACGTGCCGGGATAGGCGAACGACACGCGATCGAGATCGATGCCTTCGCCGAGCCGCGCGGGTACGTCGAGGTCCGCCGACGCGGCGGACGAGGCTGCGTAATCTTCGAGCCACGCGAGCCGCCGCGAGCCGTCCATCCAGAAGCCGCGCAGGAAGCCAAGCTCGCCGACGGTCGCGCCGATGTACATCGACAGGCGCGAGCCCGCGGCGAGCACGAGGAGCACGCTGCCCGCCGAGGCGTGAAGGCCGGCGGCCACGAACACGATGGCGCCCACGTACGCCAGCCCGAACACCGTCCATGCCAGCGCGTGCCAGAGCGCGGTGGCCACGCGCACCGGCGCGATGCGGGCATACCACCCGTCCCACGCACGCCGGCGCTCGCGAACGAGACGATCGGCAAGGCGCGCGACGCGCACGTCCTTGCCAGGTGCCGCCGTGGTCGCAATCGTAAAGAGGTGCCGGGCGAGGCGGCTGGCCTGCGCGCCCTGTTCGAGGGCCGCGCGTTCGACGGCGGGACGCCAGGTCGACGTGAACACCGCGGGCAGCGCGAACGCCGCCAGCAGGAGGAGCCCCGGATGGATCGAGGCGAGGAGCACGAGCGTGACCGCCAGTCGCAGCATCCACCCGAGCGTGGAGAACAGCGACATGTACATGTGGTCGAGCACGAACACCTGGTCGCGCAGCATCGCCAGACGATCGAGGATCTCGGGACGCTCGTGATGCGCGAGCGTCGCGATCGAGGCCTGCAGCCGCGCGACGTGCGCTTCGAGCGCGATCGTCACCTTGTCGCGGAAGCGGCGCTGCACCCGGGTGCTGATCGTGCGCAGGAACCACGTCGCGGCCGCGGAGATCGCCAGCCCGAGCGCCGCCGCCCGCACCACTGCCGGTTGCCGCCCGAGCACGCCGTTGCCGAGCAGCATCAGCCACAGCGCGAGCAGCGCGTCGGGAAGCGCGGCCAGCTGCGACAGCACGAACGCCACGAGCATCAGCCGCGGCTCCTCGCGGTAGCCGAGCCTGCACAAACGCCACATCGACGAGAGCGCCGGCGGCAGCGGATCGATCGGCAGCGCGGAAGGCGCAGCCGCGTCAGGCGAGGACGTCATAGGTCATGCCCTCGTCGCTCTCGCCCGCGAAGCGCTGCGCCTGCAGGTCGAACATCGTGCGGTAACGTCCGTTGCGCGCCATCAGCTCGTCGTGCGTGCCCAGCTCGATCACGCGCCCGTGTTCGAGCACGCAGATGCGGTCGGCGTGGCGCACCGTCGAGAACCGGTGCGAAATGAGGATCGTCGTACAGTGGCGGGTGGCCTTGAGGATGCGGTCGAAGATCTCGGCTTCGCCGCGCACGTCGAGCTGCGCCGTCGGTTCGTCGAGCAGGACGACGCTGGCGCCGAGCGACACCGCGCATAACGCGCGGGCCAGCGCGACGCGCTGCCACTGCCCGCCGGACAGATCCGTCCCGCCGGCATAGCCGCGGGCGAGGATCGTGTCGAGGGACGCGAGCGTGGCCGCACCGGCGGACTCGAGCGCCGTGCGGACGGCCGCGTCGGATGCGCCGCCCGGCGCGACGTTGTCGCGCAGCGGGAGCTCGAGGCGCATGAAATCCTGGAACACCGCCGTGATCTGCGTGCGCCACGAGTCGACGTCGAGCGCGCGCAGATCCACGCCGTCAATCTCGATCGCTCCCGCCTGCGGATCGTAGAGTCGGCACAGGAGTTTGGCGATCGTCGTCTTGCCCGCGCCGTTCTGCCCGACGATGGCCAGCGACGAACCAGCCGGGACGATCAAATCGAAGTGCTCGAGCACGGTCGGGGATCGACGCTCGGCGCCTGCCTGATCGCCGCCGTCATCGGCGTTCCGCGATCCCTCAGCCGTCCGCTCTCGTCCGCTCGCCTCATTGGCGTACGCGAACGTGACGTCCCGGAAACGAATCTCGCGAGCGGGCGCGCCGGCGGGGCGCGTCCCGGCCGGCAGCGCGCCGGCCGAGGCCATCGAGGGCGCGAGCCGCATGACGGCCGCGAC
>JABFWM010000582.1 GCA_013362195.1 Acidobacteriota bacterium | reverse complement strand
ACGGCGGCAGCGCCGGCCGGCGTGGCGTGGCCGGCCGTATCGGCGATGCAGACGCGCCTGGCGCCGGCGCGAATCGCCGTCGAGTAGAGCGCGCGCAGCGTCTCGGGATCGGCGCGCGTCGTGTCTTCGGTCACATACATGACCGGCAGGCCTTCGCCCACCGCAAACGCGATCGCGTCCTCGGTCAGCTTCAGCAGCCGATCGAGCGTCCAGCCTTCGGCATACTGGCGCAGCGGACTCGATCCGATGAACGTGCAGCACTCGATGGGAATCCCCGCGCGCTGCGAGATCTGCGCGATCGGCTCGATGTCGGCGATCACCGTGCGGGCGGCGCAGTTCGCCTGCACGGTGAGGCGCTGATCCGCGATTTCGCGGGCGAGCCGTTCCACGTCGCGGACCACGTGGGGCCCCGCCCCGGGCAGGCCGATGTCCGCCGTGTCGATCCGCAGCCGATCGATGAGGTGCAGGATCGTCAGCTTTTCGTCGATCGACGGGCATCGTACCGATGGCGACTGCAGGCCGTCGCGCAGCGTCTCGTCGTCGAGCAGGACCGCCGGCGGCTTCGGCGCGTCGCTGTGATTCCAGTCGTAGATCAGCGGATGCATGAACTGGTGTCGGCCTGGTCTTCCGGCCCGGCGCGCGGGCTAAAGACCCGCCTTGCGCGTGACAGGGTTGCCTGAATTCCGACCGAACACGTGGCGGCGATAGATGTACATGGTCACGATCCCCGCGAGGAACACGCCGAGCGCCCAGGCCGTCGAAAACGCGACGGCATCCACCTGGCCGCGGTGGAGCACCGTGCGGATGTCGACGCCGCGGCCGAGGCCTGCCTGCGCCAGCGCCGTCTCGAGCAGGTAGCCGCGCACCGAGTCGTGCATGCGCATGTCGTAGACGCCGTTCCACACGACGAATGCGAGCGCGAACCAGAGAATCAGAAGACGCTTTTCAATGCGAGTCATCGTCTTGACCTGCGGCGACAGCCGGACGCTACAGGGTTCCGGCTGCAGCGTCCGCCTTCAGGCGGAAGACCTCACCCGCCGTAGCGGAGCACGAGCGCCGTGATGTCGTCGTTCTGCGGCGCTCCCCTGGTGAACGCGCGTACGTCCGTGAAGATCGACTGCAGCATCTCGGGCGGCTCGGCCGCGGTGTGCCGCTGCACGGTGTCGACGATGCGGGCCTCGCCGTACTCCTCGCCGTCGGCCGAGAGGGCTTCCGACACGCCGTCGCTGAACACGATCAGCCAGTCGCCCGGCGCGAGCTGCACGGTGTCCTCGGTGAACGACGCCGATTCGAACAGCCCGACGATTGGTCCGCCGACCTCGAGCCGGCGTACGCCGTCCTTGCCGATGAGGAGCGGCGGGTTGTGGCCGGCGTTGCAATAGGTGAGCTGTCCGTTGCGCAGCAGCGATCCGTACATCAGCGTCACGAAGCGCGATTCGATGCCCCGGCGGTACAACGCGAGGTTCACGCGCGTGATCGTCTGTGAGGGCCGATCGCTCGACGCAGCCTGCGCGGCGAAGATGCCCTGCATCATCGCGCTCAGGAGCGCCGCGGGCGGTCCCTTTCCGGCCACGTCGCCCAGCGCGAACCCGAACGCGCCGTCCGGCAAATCGACGTAGTCGAAAAAGTCGCCGCCAATCGATCGGCACGGCAGCGAGGCGGCGGCGGCGCGGAAGAACGCGCCGATGCGCCCGGCCTTCGGGAGCAGCGCCTGCTGGATCTCGGCGGCGATCCGCATTTCCTGCTCCATCCGCGCCTTCTCCATCGTCTCGCGATAGAGGCGCGCGTTCTCGATCGCGACCGCGGCTTCGGTGGCCAGCGTCTCGAGCGCGGCGCGCGTGGACGTCGACAGGAACGTCGCCTTTTCGCGGCTGTCGAGATAGAGGACGCCGATGCGGCGATCTTCGCTGGCGGCTTCCGCCTTGTCCAGATAGCGCACCAGCCGCAGCGGCACGCACTGGACGTTGCGGATCCCGAGCGCGACCGTGCCCATGTGCACGTTCGCCAGTTCGCCGTCGAGCAGGTCGGCGACGATCGTCGCCTCGCCGGTGCGGAACACTTCCTCGGGGATCTTCCGGCTGACGGCGAAGCCGGTGCCGGGCAGCGTCTGACGGCCGCGGCCGCGGGCCAGCTTGAACTCGAGCTCGCTCGCGGCGTTCGCCAGCATGATGAACCCGCGTTCGGCGCCGCTCACGTCGATCGCCGAGTCGAGCACCAGCGCGAGCACATCGTCGAGCACGCGTCCGCTGCCCAGCGCGCGCAGGCCGTCGAGGAGCGCCGCGATCTGCCGCAGATCGCCAATCGCCGTGGTCGTCGCGCGTTCCTGCGCAGGCGAGGTGTCGGCAAGCAGGAACACCATTTCCGCGCCGCCGCTGCGGCCGAGCCGAATGCGATCGCCGTGCGTCAGCGTGTGCTCGCTGACCGGCTGATCGTTGACGTAGGTGCCGTAGCGGGAATTCCGGTCGCGAATGACGAACGCCGTGTCCTGCGCGGCAATCTGCGCGTGGTCGCGCGAGACTTCGCTGCCGGCGAGACGCAAATCGTTCGTCTCGCGGCGCCCGATCTCGAACACCGCTTTCGAGATCGGCACGATGCGGCGGCCGAGAGCGTCGCTCACGTCCAGACGGGCATCGGGCACAGAGGCGAGTGTATTACAGTTGCTGGTTGGCGGTGGCCGGCCGGCGGACGTCGCGAGGAGACCGACGACGTGCGACTATCGTCTGCGCCGCACGACGCGCACGATGAGACTCACGAGCGCGATGGCGATGCAGACGGCGGCAATCGTCTCGAGACGCGTGGCGTCGGGTCCGGGCCCCATCGATCGTCCGGCCATCCCGAGATAGAGGCCGAGCAACAGCAAGGCGACAAACGCCACCAGGGGCAGCAGGCCACCGCGGCGGCGTATCCGGGCGGGCCGGCGAACCGGATCGGTGGTCGCCGTCCCGCATCGATAG
>JABFWM010000541.1 GCA_013362195.1 Acidobacteriota bacterium | reverse complement strand
GCTCGGCGAGCTGGGTGCGGCGCGCGTCGAGCTCGGTGCGGAGATGATGCCCTTCGCTCGTCCGCATCGAATCGAGCTGGTCGACCGCCTCGGCCAGCGCGGCCTCGGCGGCCGCCAGAACGGCTCCATCCACGTCAGACGATTCCTGGCGGTCGCGGATCGTCACCGCCTGTGGGAATCGCAGCACGTCGGCCGCGGTCAGCGCGCCGCTGACGATGCCGCGCTCGCGCGCGCGCTCGAGCGCCGCGGCCAGCGCGTCGATCACGCCTTCGTTGACCTCCACGTCCACGCTCGGCGGACGCCGCGACTGCGCCGAGATCGAGATGTCCACGCGTCCGCGCGCGACGCGCTGCTGCACGATCGCGCGCAGCCGCGGCTCGATCGTCGCCAGCGACGCGGGCGTCCGCAGCTGCACGTCGAGGAAGCGATGGTTGACCGCGCGGATCGTGACGCTGAGCGTCACCGCCTCCTCGTCGCGGGTGAGAGACGCGAACCCGGTCATCGACTTAATCATCGTGCCCCGTCGTCAGCGCCTGCGCCGGTTCGCGGCGCTGGTCGAACAACTGCAGCGCATACAGCTTCGCATACACGCCGCCGCGGCGTGCGAGCAGCTCGTCGTGGCGGCCCTTTTCGGCGACGCGTCCGCGCTCCAGGGCGATGATCACGTCGGCGCGGCGGACGGTCGAGAGCCGGTGGGCGATGACGAAGGCGGTGCGATTGCGCATCAGGTTGGCAAGCGCATCCTGGACGAGCAGCTCCGATTCCGCGTCGAGCGACGAGGTCGCCTCGTCGAGGATGAGGATCGGTGAGTTCTTGAGCAGCGCGCGGGCAATCGCGAGCCGCTGCCGCTGGCCGCCCGACAGCCGCTGGCCGCGTTCGCCGATCCGCGTGTCGTAGGCGTCGGGGAGCGTCTGGACGAATTCGTGCGCGTGCGCGGCCCGCGATGCCGCCTCGATCGCATCGCGCGTGGCTCCCGGCGCACCGTAGGCGATGTTCCGCGCGATCGTGTCGTCGAACAGCACCGTGTCCTGCGTGACGATGCCGATCTGATCGCGGAGCGATTTGAGCGTGACGTCGCGGATGTCGACGCCGTCGATGCAGATGGCGCCGCCGGTCACGTCATAGAACCGCGGCAGCAGGTTCACCAGCGTGGTCTTGCCGGCGCCGCTGAGGCCGACGATGGCGATGACCTGTCCGGCCGCGGCCGTAAACGAGACGTTCCGCAGCACGACCTTCCCCGCCCCATCGTCGTACGCGAAGCTCACATCGCGAAACTCGATCTCGCGGCTGAGCGCGGGCAGCGGTTGCGCGTGGCTGCGCTCGATGACTTCCGAGTGCGTGTCGAGCATCTCGAAAATCCGCTGCGCCGCGGCGGTCGCCTGCTGGAGGTTCGCGTTCACGCGGCTCAGGCGCTTGATCGGCGTGTAGAGCATGAACGCCGCGAAGATGAACGCCAGGAAGTCGCCGGGCGTGAGCACGCCGCCGCTGATCTTGTGCCGTCCGTACGCGAGCAGCCCGACGATCGCGACGCCGCCGAGAAATTCCATGATCGGCGGCAGCAGCGAGACGGTACTCGTCACCTTCAGGTTCGTGCGGTACAGCCGGTGCGACGCGGCCGCGAAGCGGTCGCCTTCCTGCTCCTCGGCGCCGAACGCCTTGACGATGCGATGCCCGGTGAACGCCTCGGCGGTGAGGTGGGACAGATGTTCCAGCTGCTCCTGGCTGCGACGCGTGGATCGACGGACGCGCTGGCCGAGGCGGACCAGCGGGTAGACCACGAGGGGCGCGCCGGTGAACGCGACCAGCGCGAGCCGCCAGTCGAAATAGAACATCAGGAACACGTAGCCAACCACGGAGAGGCTCTCGCGGAGCAGATCGCCGAGCGTTTCCGAGACTGCCTGCTGGACCTGGTTGACGTCGTTCGTGATGCGCGACATCAGCGCGCCGGTGGTGCGGCGGCTGAAGAAGGCGGCGGACTGGTTGAGGATGTGCCGGAACAGCTGGTTGCGGAGATCGCGCACGACCCGCTGCCCGATGTCGGTCATCAGGTAGGTCGAGAAGTACGAGCCAAGCCCCTTGACCAGATAGGCCACGACGATAGCGGTGGCCCAGAAGGAAAACGATGGTCAGACGGTGTCGGGGAGGACCTTGTTGATGATCGGCTTGATCAGGTACGCGACGTAGGCGGAGGCGCCCGCATACGCGAGCATGGCGGCAAGTGCTGCGACGAAGCGGCCGCGATACGGCCGCGAGTAGCGAAAGAGCCGGGGCAGCGGATGCGGGTGATCGCTCACTCGGGTGGATGGATTCTAATCCCCGGCGTAGCCGTTCGGATGCGCCTCCCGCCAGCGGTAGGCCGTCTCGACGATGACCTCGATGTCCTCGAACTGCGGGCGCCAGCCCAGTTCCCGCTTGATCTTGTCGCTCGACGCGTAGAGCACCGCGGGATCGCCGGGACGCCGCGGGCCGACGGTCAACGGGATCGCGCGTCCGGTGACGCGCTCGACCGCGGTCACGACCTCCCGCACCGAGGTCGGCCGGCCGTTGCCGAGATTATAGGAGGCGGACGGGCCGCCCGCCCGCAGCGCGTCGAGCGCGGCGATGTGCGCCGTGGCGAGATCCATCACGTGGATGTAGTCGCGCAGGCAGGTGCCGTCGGCGGTGTCGTAGTCGTCGCCGAAGATGGCGAACGTGTCGCGCCCGAGGGCCGCGTCGATCGCGCGCGGGATGACGTGAATCTCCGGCTTGTGATCTTCGCCCAGCGCGCCTTCCGGATCGGCGCCGGCGGCGTTGAAATACCGCAATGCCGTCCAGGTCATCCCGTACGCGCGCTCGAAATGCGGCAGTGCGCGCTCGACCGCGAGCTTCGTCTCGCCGTACGAGTTGATCGGCTGCTGTGGATGCCGCTCCGTGATCGGCGTCTCGACGGGATTGCCGAACGTGGCCGCCGTGGA
>JABFWM010000471.1 GCA_013362195.1 Acidobacteriota bacterium | reverse complement strand
GAACCCATCCGCGTGCATCCGTGTCCATCCGTGGTGTCTATCCGCAGTTGCGGAGTTGAGGTTGCTAGAACATCTGCGTTGGCCACAGGTCGTGCAGGTGTACGACGCCCTCGACCAGGCCCCGGGCGTCGACGACGACCACCGACGTGACCTTGTGTGTTTCCATCATCCGCACCGCTTCGACGGCGAGCATGTCGCGGCGAATCGTCAACGGCTCAGGCGTCATCGCGTGTCCGGCGGTGAGCGCGAGCACGGCATTCGGCGGACGCTTCATCATGAGGCGGCGCAGGTCGCCGTCGGTGAAGACGCCGGCGAGCCGTCCGTCGGCGTCGACCACACAGGTCATGCCGAGGCGCTTGCTCGACATCTCGTGAATCACGTCGGGCATGACCGCGTCCAACGCGACCCGGGGCGCGGCATCGCCGCTGTGCATCAGGGCCTCGACGCGCATCAGCCGCTTGCCCAGCTTGCCGCCAGGATGCAGCGACGCGAACTGTTCCTCGCGGAAGCCCTTGCGCACCAGCAGCGTCATCGCCAGCGCGTCGCCGAGTGCGAGCGCGGCGGTCGTGCTCGCCGTCGGGACGAGGTTCATCGGGCAGGCTTCCTCGGCGATGCTGCAATCGAGCACCACGTCGGCGGCGCGGCCGAGGGTCGACGCCGGCGTCCCGGTGACGACGATCAGCCGCGCGCCGATCCGGCGGATCGCTTCGATGAGCCGGATCAGTTCCTCGGTCTCGCCGCTGTGCGACGCCGCCAGCACGACGTCGTCGTCGCGAATCGCGCCGAGATCCCCGTGGATCGCTTCGGCCGGATGGAGAAAGAAGGATGACGTGCCGGTGCTCGAGAGCGTCGCCGCGATCTTCCGGCAGATGATGCCCGACTTGCCCATCCCGGTGACGATGACGCGGCCGCGGCATTCGAACAGCAGATCGAGGGCGCGCTCGAACTCGCCGTCGAGGCGATCGACGAGGCCGAGGATCGCGGCCGCTTCGATGCGCAGCACCTTGCGCGCCAGATCCAGCGCGGTGGCGGTGTCGGGCGTCACCGGCGAACTCCGGTCGTGTCGGGCTTCAGCCGCACGTCGTGAATGCGGACGAGCGTGTCCAGCAGTGCCGGCAGCCGATCGAGCTTGAGGGCGTTCTGCGCGTCGCTTTTCGCCTGCGGAGGATTTTCGTGTACTTCCATGAACACGCCGTCGACGCCGGCGCCGACGCCGGCGCAGGCCAGCGGTTCGATGAATTGCGCCTCTCCGGCGGTGACCCCGTCGCCCCCCCCGGGCAGCTGCAGGCTGTGGGTGACGTCGTAGACAACGGGGTAGCCCAGAGAGCGGAGCAGTGGAAACGCGCGCATGTCGACGACGAGGTTGTTGTAGCCGAAGCTGAACCCGCGCTCCGTGACGATTACCCGGCGGTTGCCCTCGGCGGTGACTTTGTCGATCGCGTGGCGCATGTCGAGCGGCGCAAGAAACTGCCCCTTCTTGATGTTCACGGCGCGCCCGGTGCGCGCGGCGGCGACGAGCAGGTCGGTCTGTCGCGACAGGAACGCCGGAATCTGCAGCACGTCGACGACCTCGGCGGCGGGCGCCGCCTGATCGGGCTCGTGGATGTCGGTCAGGATGGGCACCTCCGCCACCGCGCGGACGCGCGCGAGCGCGCGGAGCCCGTCGCGGAGGCCCGGCCCGCGATACGAGCGCGCGGACGTGCGGTTCGCCTTGTCGAACGACGCCTTGAAGATGAACGGCACGCCGGCGCGCCGCGTGATCTCGCGCAGGGCGAGCGCGGTGTCGACCGCATGCGCGTCGCTCTCGATGACGCAGGGACCGGCGATGAGCACCAGCGGACCCGCGCCGATGCTCACGCCGGCGATCTCGACCGGGATCACGCGCTTACCCTACCACGGAGGCTGCGGCGTGGTGGCGCGCCGCGAGCTTGTGCCGGTGGCTCGCTTCGACGAACCCGGCGAACAGCGGGTGCGGCTTCAGCGGCTTCGACTTGAACTCCGGATGGAACTGCACCGCGACGTACCACGGGTGCGCCGGCAGCTCGAGGATCTCCACGAACTTGCCATCGAGGGATCGCCCGACGATTTCGAGGCCGCGCTCGGTGAGCGCCTTCTCATAGAGACAGTTGAACTCGTAGCGATGGCGGTGGCGCTCGTGAATCACGTCGCTGCCATACAGCGCGTGCGACCGCGAGCCGGGCCGCAGCTGGCACGCATACGACCCGAGCCGCATCGTCCCGCCCAGATCGTCGACGCCGAGCAGATCGCGCAGCTTGTAAATCAGGTTCGTCGCGGTGTCGGGTGCGCACTCGGTCGAATCCGCATCGGCGAGCCCGCACACGTGCCGCGCGTACTCGACCGCCGCCCACTGGAACCCGTAGCAGATCCCGAAGTAGGGGATGCCGCCCTCGCGCGCGATCTCCGCCGCGCGCATCATCCCGCGGGTGCCGCGATCGCCGAAGCCGCCCGGCACGAGGATCCCGTCCGCGCCCGCGAGCAGCTGCTCGCCGCCAGGCTGCTCGAGCGCCTCGGCCTCGACCCACTTGATGTGCACCTTGAGCCGGTGCTTGAAGCCGCCGTGATACAGCGCTTCGTTGAGGCTCTTGTAGGAATCTTCGTAGCCGACGTACTTGCCGACGACGTGGATGGTGATGTCGTCCTTGGGATTGCGGATGCAGTCGACGAGATCCGCCCACGCTTCCATCCGCGGTTCCGTCTCGGGCAGGCGCAGTCGCTGCAGGATGATCCGATCGAGCCCCTCCGCGGCCAGCACCAGCGGGACCTCGTAGATGCTGGAGACGTCCTTCGCGGTGACCACCGCTTCTTCGTCGACGTCGCAGAAGAGGCCGATCTTCCGCTTCAACTCCTGATCGAGGAAGCGATCGGTCCGGCAGAGCAGGATGTCGGGCTGAATGCCGATGGCGCGCAGGTCGCGGACGCTGTGCTGCGTGGGCTTGGTCTTGA
>JABFWM010000313.1 GCA_013362195.1 Acidobacteriota bacterium | reverse complement strand
ACCGCGACCGAGGCCGCCAGGGCGGCTATACGAATGCGCATACGACTCCCTCCATCGGAACCCTCGTGGTTCCAACACTCGCGCGCACCTTCTCAACAGTTCGGCGGGTCAACGGCAGGGCCGCGCGTGACGCCGCCTTGCAAGCGGCACACCCGCGACATTCGCATGGCAGGCGGCGTGTAGCGGTCGTCTCCGGCGATCGTGAGCAGAACTTTTCCGCAGTTTTCTCTGCGGCAGGGAATCCGATGAGGCACTGCGTCAGGTCCACTGGAGCAACCGTCGCAGCTGCGCCCGCACGCTAACGGCGGCGGGTCTTCAACTCGTCCAGCGTCTGTTTCAGGTGTTCCAGCCTCTGCCCTGCTTCGGCCAGCTTGCCCTCGGCGGTCAGCCGCTGATACTCGGCGAGATCATTCGCGGCAGCCACGATCAGCGCATCGAGATCGCCCGGTCGATCCGCACCGCCACCCGGCGGCGGCGCCGCAGGTGTGGACGGCGAGGGCGGAAGGCCGCTGCCGAACAGCCCGCTCAGCGCCGCCTCGAACGTCGGTCCGTAGGCAATGCGCTCCTGCAGCGCGAGCACGACGATCCGCAGCTCCGGCATCGGGCTCCGCTCCGCCTGCAGGTAGATGGGTTCCGCGTACAGCAGCGCACGCCCGATCGGAATGACGATCAGGCTGCCGCGCCGGACGCGCGATCCCTGCTGGTTCCACAGCGTCAACTGACTCGAGAGCTGCGGGTTCTGGTCGATGCGCGCCTCGATCTGCAGCGGACCGTCGACCAGCCGGGTCTTGGGAAACTGATAGATGATCGCGCGGCCGTAGTGCGGCGGATCGCTTCTGCCGGCGATCCAGCCAATCAGGTTGTTGCGGTTCGCCGGCGTGAACGGCAGGATCTCGACGAATTCGGGGCGCGATTCGCCGGGCAGCGTCATCAGGACGAAGTTCGGCTCGACCGGGGCGGCGGCCTGCTCGCGCCGATCGTTCACCGCCACCTCGTTCGCGACCGTCCAGAGATCTTCGCGGTTGTAGAAGATGCCGGGATCGGTCATGTGATAGAGCGCGTAGACGTCGGCTTGCGCCGCGAGCAGCATTTCGGGATAGCGCACGTGGCGCCGCAGGTCGGCGGGCATCGACGCGGCGTCGCGGAACAGATCCGGAAAGATGCGGCGGTACGCCGACACGATCGGATCGTGGTCGTCGAACACGTAGAGGTGGGTGGTGCCATCGTAGGCGTCGACGACGGCCTTCACGCTGTTGCGCAGGTAGTTCACGCGCAACCCCCCGACGCGATAGGCGCGCGCATAGGGGTAGCGCTCGGAGACGGTAAAGCCGTCGATCATCCAGAACAGGCGGCCCGCCTCGCTGATGACGATGTAGGGGTCGGCATCGAGGAGGAGAAACGGCGCGAGCGCCGCGACGCGCTCGCGGACGCTGCGCCGCATCAGCAGCCGGCTGTCCGCCGTCACATCGTCGCTGAACGGCAGCTTCGCCAGGTCGCCGCGGTCGAGCGCGATGACGAGGCGTCGCAGCAGCCCGCCGAGCCGCACGCCGCCGCTGCCCTCGTAGGAGGTGACGGTGTTCGTCTGTCCCTGCGGGTAGTCGAACTCCTGCTGACGCGTGCGCACGTAGACATCCGTGTCGGTCAACTCGCCGAAATAGATCTCGGGCCTCGTGACCGTCACGTCGCGCGCCGCGCGCTGCACCGGCATGTCGCGCAGAATCAGCGTGGGCAGTCCCTCGGGCGTGAATCCGTTCACCGGATTCATCGTGACGCCGTAGCCGTGCGTGTAGATCAACTTCTCATTGATCCACGTCCGGCTGCTTTCTGGGAGCTTCCGGACGCTCAGCTCGCGCGCCGCCAGCATCACCTGGCGCAGCTGCCCGTCGATCACGTAGCGGTCGATATCGACGTCCGCGAATTCGTAATAGGTGCGAATCTCCTGGATCTGCCGCAGCGTGTCCTGCAGCGCCCGCCAGTCCCAGAGCCGGATGTTCTGCAGCGTCGCCTGATTGCGCGATACCTCGACGGCCTCGATCGACGTCTCGGCCGGGAACGCCAGCTCGGCGAGGCCGTCCAGGCCGAACGCCTGCCGCGTCATCGCGATGTTGTGTGCGATGTACGGCCGCTCGCGGACCAGCTCGTTCGGCCTGACGACAAAGCTGCTCACGTACCCGCTCGCGATCGTGACGGCGACCTGCGCGATCACGGCGGGCACCGCCGCGGCGAGCAGCCACGGCACGCGCGCCGACCGGAACGCCGCCGCGAGCGCGATCAGGGCGCCGACGACGAGCGCCGCCGAAACGACGAGCGCTCCCGTGAGGTCGACGTGTGCGTCCGTGTAGGTCACGCCCGTGAAGATTGAGTGCTCGGTGAACAGCCGCTCGAACCGGCCGATGTAGACGCGAACGGCGAGGACGAGCAGCACGCAGGCCCATGTCACCGCGAGCCCGCGTCCGCCCCGATCGGGGTCGAAGTGGCCGTAGAACCGCCGCGCCCCCGCGCCGGCCAGAAAGAACACCAGCGCCACGACCGCGGCAATCATCGCGAGCGTCAGCAGCCAGCCGGAAATCGCCTGCCACGCCGGCAGCGTGAACAGGTAGAAGCCGGGCGGCCGGCCGAAAATCGGATCCACCGCATCCGCACCCGCGGCGCCGGCAGCGCCCGGTCCGACCTTCGCGTACCACCACAACGCGAGCGTCGGCCAGTCGCGCATCATCGCCGAGCCGAATCCAAGCGCGATCATCGCCGCCGCGACAAGCGCGATCAGCCGCAGCACCGGCCCGACCGGCAGCGCCACCGGGCGGCCGTTCACCATGATGACGCCGGCGACGTCGCGGTCCGGCGGCTTGAGTGCGAGGAACGCGCCGTAGAGGATGACGAAAGTGGCGCCGGCGAACGTCGTGAAGATCGCCGACTGGATCGTCAGCGCCCTCCAGAACACCGCGCCGTAGCCGAGCGACGCGAACCAGAGG
>JABFWM010000274.1 GCA_013362195.1 Acidobacteriota bacterium | reverse complement strand
ACGGACTCACGCTCGCAGGTGCAGGTTCACCGTATTGTCGTTTCAGTGCAGGGCGGGTCTTCAGACCCGCCTCGTTGCTAAGACGCTCCACGAAGCACGAACGTCTCAATCGCGGCGGCGACCCCCGCGTCATCATTGCCGCGCGTCACATGCCAGCCGCGCTCGAGAAGTTCCGGCACCGCGTTCCCCATCACGATCGGCCGGCCGGCGAACTCCAGCATCGACAGGTCGTTCAGATTGTCGCCGATCGCCATCACGTCCTCGGCGCCGATCCCGCGCGATTCGGCCAGCTCTCTGAGCGCCGACCCTTTCGAGCAGCCGGCGCGAATGATGTCGACGAGCGAGAAATCGCGGTACTCGTATTCGGTCAGGGTGACCGCGTAGCGCCCTTCTTCCGCGGCCAGCTCGTCGTAGAGCTGCCGCATCGCCGCGCACGGACCGGTGAACATCACCTGCAGCGGATCTTCGGTCAGCGCCTCCTCGAGCGGCATCGTGGCGATGAACTCGCGGTTGGCGCGGAAGAAGGCGCGATGCAGCGGATGATCCCAGTCGACGGTTTCGTAGACGATCTGTCCCGCGCGGGGGCGATCGAAGAGGACCGCCGTGGTGCCGCGGTGCTGCGGCGTGCGCCGCAGCACGTCGCGCGCGACGTCGCGCGGCAGCAGGTGACGCACGATCGTCTCGCCCGCCCGCGTCTTCACGACCGCGCCATTGCTGAGAATCAGCGTCACCCCGGCGGGGAGCTGTTCGAAGATCGACCGCGCGAAATCGTAGCGGCGGCCGGTCGCGAGCGCGACGCCGACGCCGGCGTCCATGGCCCGGGCGATCGCGTCGCGGTTGGGCGCGGGAATCTGACCGTGCGGATCGAGCAGCGTGCCGTCGATATCGATCGCGATGAGACGGATCATGACACGCGAAGGAGGTGAACTTCGAGGCCTTCGACTCCTTCGCGCCTAGAAGTTCACGCGGAGCTCGCCGACCACCTGCCGCTTCAGGATGTCGCCGAACACGTGCTGCTGCACGTCCTGATTGAACAGGTTGATCACCTTCACCGACGTGGTCAGCTTGTTCGCCGCCCACTTGAACCCGGCGCCGCCGTTGACCAGCGTGTACGAATCGGTCGTGCCGTGATAGCGATCGTCGAGCACGTCCTGCCAGTACGCGCGGTCGCTGTAGGTGACGGTCAGGTCGCCGAGCCAGCGGCTGCGGTTGTAGTTGAAGCCGGCGTTGAAGCGGTTCCGCGCCGGCAGGTTCACCTCCGACAGCGGGTTCGCCACGTTGGGGAAGTTGACGCCGGGCGTCGCCTGGAACGAGTAGTTCGCGAACACGTTCAGGTACGACTGCACGCGCGAGTTCACGCCCAGCTCGATCCCCTTCTGCGTCGTCTTTCCGAGGTTGCGGTAGGTGAACAGCGCGGGAAGGCTTCGGCCCGGGACGAAGTTGATGACCGCGGGCGGCAGCGGCCAGCCGGGCGGCGGGTTCGTCGCCGTCCAGCGCGCGCCGGTGTCTTCCGTGAAGAGAATGTCGTCATTGGTGCGATTGACGTAGAACGCGGCGCTCAGCACCGCGCGGCCGTTCGCGACCACCCCGGTGTAGCCCAGTTCGTACGCGTCGACCGAAGTCTCGTTCAGCGGCGCACCGAGGATCTCGTTGCCGACGGAGCGTACCGGCAGCAGATACGTGCGGCCGGCAAGCAGCGGCGAGAACGCGCAGAGCGCGATCGGCTCGGCGATCGTGACGTCGAGGAAGTTGTTGATCACCGAGGGGGACCGGTAGGCGCGGTTGTAGGAGAGCCGCACCGTGTGATCCGCGTACGGCTTGACCATCAGCGTCACGCGCGGCGAGAACACGACGTCATCGAGATAGTCGAAGCGATCGAGGCGCGCGCCGGCGACCAGACGCACCGCGTTCGCGAGGAAGAGCTCGTCCTGCGCGTAGAGACCGCCTTCGGTGCGCTTGTCGGAGAGCGGCGCCAGCGACAGATCGAAGGTGTTGTAGCGCAGGTTGCCGCCGTAGGTGACGACGTGCTTCTGCTGGAAGGTCTGCACGTTCGACGCCTCGAAGTCGAACGTCTTGGTGCCGAAGGCGAAGCCGATCGGCTGTCCGAGCTGGTTGACCGTCAGCAGGTTGCTCGCGTCGCCGTCGAGGACGTTCGTGAAGAACGCCGCGCGGAACCCCTGCTTCGTGAAGTTCGCCTTCCCGTAGCTCATGACCGAGCCGCGGTTGATGTCGAACGGCCCGATCCCCGAGTGCATGATGCCTTCGGTGCCGGCGACGCCGGCGGAAATCGACAGGCGCTTGCCGTCCGGATAGTCGTAGTCGACGCGGCCGTCGAACTTCGGCTGCGTGGTGCCCTGATTCGCGAAGTTCGGATAGCTGGCCTTCGTCCCGAAGCACACGTCGGGGTTGGCGCACGGAATCGCGGTGCCCGGCGCCGGCCGCGCCATCGGATCCTGCGTGTAGCCGCCGGCCGACACCTTGAACGACCAGCGATCGTTGACGGCCTGTGCGTGCGTGCCGCTGACGTAGAAGAGCGAACCGGCGCTCTGCTGCGCGCAGCCCGGGGCGTTCGCGCAGCTCTTGGTGGAGCGATCGAACCCGCCGACGCCGAGCGTGACGCTGGTGCCGGGCATCTCGCGCGGCGCCTTGGTGATCACGTTGACCACGCCGTTTAGCGCGTTCGCGCCCCACACCGCGGACGCCGGCCCGCGGATCACTTCGACCTGTTTGATCTCGTTCAGGTTCACCGGCAGGAAGTCCCACATCACGAAGCCGAAGAAGTCCTGGTACAGGCTCCGGCCGTCGAGCAGCGCGAGCTGTCCGGTCGCGAGCGTGCCGGTCGCGCCGCGCGAGGTGACGTTGATGTCGCGCGCCGACACCTGGGTCAGGTTCAGCCCCGGCACCGATCGCAGCAGCTCGGCGAAGTTCTGGCTCGGCGCGCTCTGGATCGCGTCCGCGCCGATGACCGTCATGGTCGCGGGGGCGTTCACCAGCTTCTCTTCGGTTTTCGAGGCGGTCACGACGACGGTTTCCTCGTACTTCTGCGGCTCGTCGGGTTTCTGCTCCGGCGCCTGCGACGGCGCCTGCGTGCCGCTCGTCTGCCCGGCGGGGGGCGCCGACTGTTGCGCGCCGGCCGGAGCACTCGCCAGCAGGGCCGCGGCGAATGCGATGTGACACACCAATTTCATAAACACGACTCCTCGGGGGCGATGGCCCGTTCGATACGACAGGGCTGCTGGGATGGGCCTAGCCGATATATCACAAACGTGGCTGTGTATCAATTCGAGGCATGGGCGCTAGACTTGGGGGTTCATGGCCTCGAAACTCCCCGTCATAGCGGCTGACGAATGGGCCGGATGGCCCGACGAGACGCTGCTCGACCTCCATGTCTGCCAGCTCGGGCTGTCGATCGAAGGCAGCATCCTGGAACAGCGCATCGCCGAGCTCGACCAGGAGATCCAGGGTCGGGGACTCACCGCGTTCCGCCCGCACTTCTGGTTGTCCGACGAGTGGTTCACGCCCGACGGCGTGCCCGGCGTCGCGATTCCCTTCTACCTCGCGCACCCGCGCCTGGAGAAACTCGAGCGGTCGCAGATGCTCGAAGTCGAAGGGGGCACCCCCGAATGGTGCATGCAGATCCTCCGGCACGAAGCCGGGCACGCGATCGACAACGCCTACAAGCTGCGCCTGCGCCGGCGGCGGCAGCAGGTTTTCGGGCCGTCGTACAAGGCCTACCCGGAGTACTACACGCCGCGTCCCTACAGCAAGAGCTTCGTGCTGCACCTCGACAGCTGGTATGCGCAGAGCCATCCCGACGAAGACTTCGCCGAGACCTTCGCGGTGTGGCTGAACCCGCAGTCGGACTGGCGCGTCCGCTACGTGGACTGGCCGGCGCTCAAGAAGCTCGAATACATGGACGCGCTGATGGCCGATCTCGCCGGCAGGGCGATGCTCGTGCAGACGAGCCGCAAGGTCGATCCGATTCAGTCGATCCGCAAGACGCTGCGCGTGCACTACGGGCGCAAGCGCCGCCACTACGGCCTGCTCCATCCCGACTTCTACGACCGCGATCTGCGACGGCTCTTCTCCGATCGTCCGGAGGACGCGGGGAACATGAAGGCGGCGCGGTTCATCGCGCGCGTGCGGAAGGACGTCCGGCGCATGGTCGCGAGCTGGACCGGCGAGTATCAGTACACGATCGATCAGGTGATCGAGGCGATGATCCGCCGCACCAACGAACTGAATCTTCGCCTCAAGGGCCCGGAAGAACGGGCGAAGTCAGACTTCCTCGTCATGCTGACCGTGCAGACGATGAATTACCTGCACAGCGGGCGGCATCGCGTCGCGTTGTAGATCGACGGCGGCTCCCCTGCACCACCGGACAGGGGGCGGCCAGTTCATGACTCCTCGTACCGCGCGATCATCGACGGCGTCCTGTCGGGAAGGAGCTCGCCGCGTTCGAACAGCCGCACCGCGGCAGCGGCAATCGCGGGATCGAAGTGCGTGCCGGCCCCTTTCGCGACGAGCGCGATGGCTTCTTCGGGCGTCATGGCCGGACGATAGGCACGAGACGAGGTCAGCGCGTCGAAGAAGTCGGCGACGCCGAGCAGCCGGCCGAGCAGGGGAATCTGCTCGCCGGCGAGGCCTTCGGGATAGCCGGTGCCGTCCCACTTCTCGTGGTGGTACTGCACGCCGGGCAGCACCGCCTTGACGGTCGCGCTCTCGATGTTGCCGAGAATCCGCGCCCCGTGGAGCGGGTGCTTGCGCATCTCCGCGAACTCCTCCGGGGTGAGGCGGGCCGGCTTGTTGAGGATGGCATCGGGCACGGCAATCTTGCCGACGTCGTGCAGGAGCGCCGACAGTTCCGCGCGCTGCCGCTCGTCGTCGGGCATCCCGAGCTCACGCGCGAGGTGGCCGGCGAGCGCGGCGACGCGTTCGGAATGGCGGTGGGTGTACCCGTCGCGCGCGTCGATGGTCGCGGTGATGGCCCTGACCATGTCGAGCAGGAGATGTTCGAGCGCGCCCATGAGGCGTACGCGATGCAGCGCGACGCCCGCCTGGTTGCCGATGGCGGCGAGCAGCTCGAGGTCCGCTTCCGTGAACCGGCCCGCCCCGCTCAGGCTGTCCACGTAAATCGCGCCGAGCATCTGATCGCTCGTCCGGAGCGGCACGCACATCACCGATCGCACGCGCTGCCCGATGATGCTCTCGCCGGTGCTGAACCGCACGTCGCTGCTGGCGTCGTGGGCGAACACCGACATGCCGTTGGCAATGACGTCGGAGACGAGCGTGCGGCTGACGGTGAAGGGCTGCGGGCTTGCCGAACGGGTGCGCGCCGCCGCGACTTCCGCCTGCCCGCTCGCCGGATCTTCGCGGCGCAGCACCACCGCGGCGCGATCGGCCTCGAGCACTTCGAGGATCGCGCGCAGGGTCGCGTCGGCCAGCGCATCGAGATCGCGCGCCTTCGAGAGGACCTCGCTGACGCGGTGCAGCGTCGACAGGTGACGCTGCGCGCGCTGCAGCAGTGCCGACTCCGCCGCGCCGGGGGTCTCTGTCGTCGTCAACCACTCGAGGTTTGACGGTTCGATCCGCCGCTCGATGAGCGACTTGACCGTCTCTTCGTCGTGCAGCACCGCGGTGCGCGCCCGCGATCGGTCAGGCGGCTGCGAGGGATCGCGCACTTCAATCGGGGTCGCGCCGAGCCGGATGACGTCGCCGGCGCGCGCCACGCCCTCGCGGACGGATCGTTCGTTGATGAACGTGCCGTTCACCGAATCGAGATCGCACACGCGCAGCCCGTCGTTCGTGTACGCGATCGAGCAGTGGCGCCGGGAGACGGCGGGATCTTCGAGGTGCAGCTCGCACTGCGAGGTCCGCCCCGCCGTGATCGTCTGCCCCGGCGAGAGGGTCAGCACGCGCCCGGTGTGCTGCAGCACGAGTTCGAGTGGCCCCATGAGGAGAACGGCGGACATTATAATCACGGGATGTTCGTACGCCGTTCGGCCCCGCTCTTGGTACTGGTGGTTCTGCTTCTCACCGCGCTCGTCTTCTGCCTGAAGGCAGAAGCGACGAGCGGCGCTTCGGCCGCGGCGTCCGCCCGCGCATCTTCCGGGCCTGTAGCTTCCGCCCTCAGGCGGAAGCACCAATTCCCCCCGCCGGCGGCCGACACGCGCCAGAAGGCCACGCCAGAGTGGATCGCGCCGTATCGCGAGGCCGCGGCGCGGCTGATCGGCGAGGCGCTCGCGAACGATGCGGCCTGGCAGCGCCTCGCCTATCTCGGGGACACCTTCGGCTCCCGCCTGAGCGGATCACCCAATCTCGCCGCTGCCATCACATGGGCGCTCGACGAGATGGCGCGTGACGGTCTCGAGAACGTGCACGCCGAACCGGTGCAGGTCCCGCACTGGGTCCGCGGCCGCGAGAGCCTCGAGATCGTCGGCCCGATTCCGCAGCCGCTGGTCGTGCTTGGGCTCGGCAACAGCATCGGCACGCCGCCCGGCGGCGTCGAGGCCGACCTGCTCGTCGTCCACAGCTTCGAAGAGCTCGAGATGTCGCGCGATCGCGTGAAGGGCCGCATCGTGCTCTTCAACGTCCCGTTCACGACTTACGGCGAAACCGTGCGGTATCGCACCAACGGACCGTCGCGTGCCGCGGCGCTCGGCGCGGTCGCGACGCTGGTCCGGGCGGTCGGTCCGGCGGCGCTGCGGTTGCCGCACACCGGGACGCTCGTCTATACCGACGGCCAGCCGCAGGTTCCGGCGGCGGCGCTCAGCGCGGAAGACGCCGCGCGGCTGCAGCGGATGGTCGATCGCGGCACGAAGGTGCGCCTCAGGCTCACCATGGAGGCGCGGTTCCTGCCCGACGCCGATTCCGCGAACGTCGTCGGCGAGATCCGCGGCCGCGAGCGGCCCGAGGAAGTCGTGGTGATTGGCGGCCACTTCGACTCGTGGGACGTCGGCACCGGATCCACGGACGATGGCGGCGGGTGCGTCGCGACGTGGGAAGCGCTGCGGCTGATCAAGAAGCTGAACCTGCGTCCGCGCCGCACCGTCCGGCTGGTGTTGTGGACCAACGAGGAGAACGGCGGACGCGGAGGGCTCGCGTATCGCGATCAGCACGAGTCCGAGCTCGCGAGCCACGTGATGATGCTGGAGTCGGACGGCGGTGTCTTCCGGCCGCGCGGCTTCGGGTTCAGCGGCAGCGAGTCCGCACGCGCGAGGGTGCGCGACATCGCGACGCTGCTGTCGTCGCTCGACGCCGACTGGATCGGGCCGAGCGGCGGCGGCGCCGACATCGGTCCCAGCGTCCAGCAGGCGAACATCCCGGCGATGGCGCTCGACGTGGAAGGCGAGTACTTCCTGATTCACCACACCCCGGCCGACACCGTCGACAAGATCGATCCGCAGGACATCGCGCGCTCGACTGCCGCGATTGCGGTCATGACCTATGTGATCGCGGACATGCCGGAGCGGCTGCGGTGAATTGAACACGCCGCGCCAGTGCCCTGACGTACACGGGGAGTGCGGAGAGAGCGGAGAGGACGGCTATCTGGTTGTTCTTCTCGAATACGACCGTTCTCTCCGTCCTCTCCGTCCTCTCCGATCCACGTGAGTTCACAGGGAGTGTGCGCGTCACCGATTCTTGACGGTGTAGACCAGATAATCGGCCTGTCTGCGATCCTCATCCCCGGGCGCGAGCGTGTCGAGGTCGTCCACCGGAACCACCGAGATGACGGCGATGCGGCGGCCGGGCAGGCGGCGGCGGGTGCGCTCCGCCGCGCCGCCGCCGTAATCGCTGTGGAACGCGCCATTGAAATGGACCACCGTCGTCCGCGGACCGGTGGCGCCGCGCAGCGCGTCGGCAACCGATTCCGCCATCGTCTCGTCCTTCGCGCACTGCGCGAGGTAGAAGCGATCGTTCTTCGCCTGCGCGTCGCCGGCGTTCGCATCGCCTGACGGCGGGTGGCCGCCCATCTGTTCGATGAACCGGGCGTAGTACTCGCCGCTGGCCGCGCACTGCAGATCGTGCGCCGCGAGGGCGCGGTCCGGCCCGAGCGCGTCGAGCGCCGGCAGGCCGTTCTTCGAGATCTCGGTGGCGATGCGGCGCGGCAGATTCGAGGCGATCACGGGCAGATGGCGGGCGCGGGCGAGCTCGACGATCGAACGGTAGTCGGTGGCGTATCGCGGCCAGGGGCGTGACGCGGCGAGAAACTGCTCCTCCGTCGAGGCGCCGCGCACGTATTGATCGACCGTTCCCTGCACGTCGCGCTCGAACATCTCCATCCCGACGCTGACGGCGGCGTGGCGCCGCAGCAGCCCTTCAATCACCGCCACCTCGAGCGCGTGCGTGTTCGCATCGTCGTGCTGCTCGCCGACGAATACCACGTCGGCGCCGGCGAGGTCGGCCAGCATCGATTCGAAATCGGCGAACGTCTTCCGCTGCGTATCGTAGACGCGCTCGGGTACGTAGGCGCGTGGGGCCGCTGGCGGACGCGCCGCTGGCGGGGACGGCGTCTGCGCCAGCGGAAGCAGCGCGAGAAGAACGGGGATCATCAATGGATTGTTCGCGCGCTGCGGACCCGTGTCAATTCCGTCTTGACGGGTCAGGGGACCGACGCGATGGCGGCGCCCCAGATGCGCTGCGATCTGCGGCCCTGCAGGAACACGGCCGCGTGCAGGCGATCGCGGCGCCACCCCGGATGCAGGGTCGCGCGGCCGGTCAGTTCCCCCGCTGCCTCGATCCTGCCGAGCGACGCGAGCGACCGCACGACCGCGTCGTGGTGCAGCGTGCGCCCGGCGTTCTCGCCGCGCTTCACCACGTTCGTCACATCGTCTTCGGTGACGGCAAGGACGACGTCGATGCGCTCCCTGGCGGCGTCCGCGGGCAGGGCGTCGATCGTCGCGTGCGCGACGAGGGCCGCACCCTCGCGGTCGACGCGCAGCGCGACGATCGCGTGCGGCGACGCGACGGCTCTGGTGATCGCCTTCCGGATCGCGGGCGCGTCGGTACCGACCATCCCGTCGCGCCCGTCGACGACGAGTTGGGGCGTGTAGATCCGATCGCCATCGCCGAGGGCCCGCGCATATGCGCTCTGCCGCGCGGTCGCCTGCGGCATCGATGCCGGATCTTTCCAGCCCTGCTCGTCCCAGTAGTCGACGTGGAGACCGAGCGGAACAATCTGGGCGCCGGGGATCGAGGCGGTCGTGAGCGCGCTGAGCAGGGCATCGGCAGGCGGACAGCTCGAGCAGCCTTCGGACGTGAACAGCTCGAGGAGGACCGGCACCGGCGCGGGCGTGTGCTCCGCGCCCGCCAGCAGCAGCGCGACGGCAACGATCAGCGGGCGCAGCATCGGGATGCTCCGGCGGGTCTGAAGACCCGCCCGACACCTGTTCCAGCCGTCACGTTACTTCTTGTTCGCTTCGATGTCGATCTGGATCGTGATCTCGTCGCCGACGACCGGCGCGGCTTCGATCATGCGGTTGTACGGCAGGTTGAAATCGCGGCGATTGAGCGTTCCCGTTGCCGACGCGCCGACCTTCTGCGAGCCATTCGGCTGCTTCAGGATCGGCGACGGGCCGTCGACCTCCAGCGTCACTTCTTTCGTCACGCCGCGCATCGTGAGGTCGCCGACGAGGCGGAACCGGCCCTGCCCCGACGGTTCGGCACGCTTCGACTTGAAGGTGACCGTCGAGTGCTTCGCGACGTCGAAGAAGTTCGGCGACCTCAGGTCGTTGTCGCGGTTCGTGTTCCCCGTATTGACGCCGTTCACATCGATCGCGATGTCGGCTTTGATGCTCTCCACCGAGGTGCCGTCGTAGGCGATCGTCCCGCCGACGGGACCGAGGGTGCCGCGGACCGTCGAGACCATCATGTGCTTCACGCTGAAGCCCGCGGACGAATGCGCGGTGTCCACCTGCCAGACGTTCGGGCCGGCAGCGGCGGGCGGCGCGGCCGCGGTCTGCGGCGCGGGCGCCTGCGCGAACGAAGACACCGACAATGCGGCCGCCGCCGCGGCCGCCAGGGCGAATCGATTCATCAGCCGTTCTCCTCCATCCCGGACACCGGGGCCCGGTCCTGACTAAGACGCCTCCGGGCGGCGCGCCGTTTCACCGGTGGTCTGCACGTAGGGTTCGCGCAGATGCACCGGCGCGGACTTCGCCCGCATCCGCAGGTTGATCATCTCCACGAACACCGAGAACCCCATCGCGAAATAGATGTAGCCCTTCGGGATGTGATGGTCGAACCCTTCGAGCAGGAGTGACAGGCCGATCAGCAGCAGGAAGCTGAGCGCCAGCATCTTCACGGTCGGATGCCGGTGCACGAACGCGCTCAGCGGTTCGGCCGACACCATCATGATGAGCACCGCGATGACGACCGCCGCGACCATCACCGACAGCTGATCGACCATGCCGACGGCGGTGATCACCGAATCGAGCGAGAAGACGATGTCGAGCATCATGATCTGGACGAGGACCGACGCGAACGACGAGGGCGCGTTCGCGGAGCCGTGGCCCTCTTCCCCTTCGAGGCGGCCGTGAATCTCGTGCGTGCTCTTGGCAAGGAGGAACAGACCACCCGCGATCAGAATCAGGTCGCGTCCCGAGATCTCGTGCCCGCGGAGCGCGAAGAGCGGCGCGGTCAGCCGCACGATCCACGCGAGCGAGAACAGCAGGAGGATGCGGGTGCCCATGGCCAGCAGCAACCCGATGCGGCGGGCGGCGGGCTGCCGCTCCGGCGGCAGTCTGCCGGACAGGATGGAGATGAAAATGATGTTGTCGACGCCGAGGACGATTTCGAGGAAGGTCAGCGTCGCGAGCGCAATCCAGATCTCAGGGTCGGCCAGCCAGGTCATCATCGCCTCAATATCTCGAACCGCAGTTCGGCAAAACCGCCGATCTCGTAGTACGCCACCTTGAAACGGCGCCTGCCGCCGGTGATCCGAGCGGTGTCGATCGCGGACTCGTGCGGCGTCCAGCGATCGATGATCCGCTCGTCATCCATCCACACGCGGACCCCATCGTCCGAGATCGCGCGGACCTCGTAGTGCCCGGGCGGGAGATCGACCGCCGCTTCGGCCACCAGCGCCACGCGGTCCGCCGGCACGCCGTCGGCGATCG
>JABFWM010000238.1 GCA_013362195.1 Acidobacteriota bacterium | reverse complement strand
TTGAACGTGCCGACGCGGACGTCGTAGCCGCGCTGCTTCGCTTCGGCTTCCGTCAGCCCGACGCTGCCGATCTCCGGATCGCAGTAGGTGCAGCCGGGCACGTGATCGTAGTTGATCGGACGGAACTCCCTGGCGGCGATCCGCTCGGCCAGCGCGATGCCTTCGGCGGACGAGAGATGCGCGAGCTGCGGATGCCCGGGGGCGTCGAACGTGATCACGTCGCCGATGGCCGAGATGCCGGGCACGTTCGTGCGGTACTCGCGATCGACGCGGACGTAGCCGCGATCCATCTGGAGGCCCGCGTCCTCGGCGCCAAGGCCGCTCGTCACGGGTCCGCGTCCGGTGGCCACCAGCAGGTACTCGGCGCTGATCTTCGTCGTGTTGCCGTCGGGCGTCTGCGCTTCGAGATCTACCCCGGCGGCGCTGCTCTTCGCGCTCGTCACCTTCGTGCCGGTCAGGATCTTCATGCCCTGCTTCTTGAACGACTTCTCGAGCTCCGCGGAGACCGCTTCGTCCTCGACCGGCACGAGCCGCGGCAGCAGCTCGATGATCGTCACCTCGCTGCCGAAGCGGCGGAAGATCGATCCGAACTCCACGCCGACGGCGCCGCTGCCGAGGATCGCGATCGACTTCGGGATCTCGCGCAGGCCGATCGCCTCGTCGCTGGTGATGATGCGCTTGCGATCGATCTCGACGCCGGGCACGCTGCGCGGCTGCGACCCGGTGGCGACCACGATCTCCTTGCGCGCGGCCAGGGTCTGCCGGTCACCGTCGGTAATCTCGACGCTGCCCTTGCGCGCGAGCCGTCCCGATCCCTTGATCCAGTCGATCTTGTTCTTTTTGAAGAGGAACTCGATCCCGCCGGTGAGGCCCTTGACGATCCTGTCCTTGCGCGCCTGGACCTGGTTCATGTCGATGCCGATCGACGCCTCGCCGATCGTCAGGCCCCATTCCTTCCAGTCCTGCGCAATCTTCAGCGCGTGGGCGTGCTCGAGCAGCGCCTTGGTGGGGATGCAGCCCCAGTTGAGGCACGTGCCGCCGAGCACCGGCGCCCGTTCCACGACCGCCGTTTTGAGGCCGAGTTGTGCCGCCCGGATCGCGGCGACGTAGCCGCCGGTTCCCGAGCCGATGATGATGACGTCGTATTCGCTGGCCATAAGATCACGGTTTGACGCTTCACGGTCGCGGCAGACGGTCAGCACGAAGGTCAATGGTCGTCCTTCGTGTTCCTGGTCCCCTTCGTGGTCTGTGTGATGAGCCGCTGGCCGTGGGGGGTGGCTGCCGTTACCCCTTCTTTTTTATCGACGCGAGCGGCACGAACGCGACGGTCGGCGCCGCCGGCGCGGACGCTGGCGCGTCGTCCTCGGGCAGCTCCGGGTCGAGCCGCGTCACCTGCGATCTAAGACGCGTGAAGTCGTAGCGCAATTCCCAGTACGACTGGTTCAACGCCTCGAGCCTCCGCTTCACCCGCCCCGCGCGCAGCCAGGCGGCCCAGGCAAGGATCAGCGCGACGCCTGCAATCAGCCACGCGAGCATATCCGCCTCAAGCTATCACACTGAGTTGGGGCGCATGGCTCATGCCTGAGCGCACGTCCGGAGGGTGTGGAGGCCGGCGTGCACGCGGCGAACCGCCGGCCTGCAGCCTCGGCCGGCGCGCGCCTGCTACAATGCGCGCAGGTTTCATGAGCCGGCCCACCAAAACCGTCCTGATCTGTGACGACGATCAGGGCATGCGCGATACGCTCGCGGCGATCCTGAAGCGCGATTACCGGGTGGTCAACGTCTCGAGCGGGGAAGCGGCGCTCGCGCTGCTCAAGAACGAGGACGTCGACCTCGTGCTGCTCGACGTGCGGCTGCCCGGCATCAGCGGCTTCGACGTCCTGCGCATCGTCAAGGAAAACTACAGCCTCATCGAGTGCATCATGATCTCGGCCATCAACGAGGTCGAGACCGCCGTGCAGGCGATGAAGCACGGCGCCTATCACTACATCACGAAGAACTTCGACTACGACGAACTGCGATCGCTGGTGCGGAACGCGTGCGAGCGGCAGGATCTCAACCGTCAGGTGATCACGCTCAGCGCCCAGGTCGCCGAGCAGAGCGAGCGCGAGTTCGTTCCCGGGCCCAGCAAACAGATTCGCGACATCGTCGACCTGGCGCAGCGCGTCGCGAAGCTGCCGGCGACGGTGCTGATCCTCGGCGAGAGCGGCACCGGCAAGGAGCTGCTCGCGCGGATGCTGCACCGCGAATCGGGCCGCGGCGATGCGCCGTTCATCGCCGTCAACATGTCGGCGATCCCGCACGAGCTCGTCGAGAGCACGCTGTTCGGCCACGAACGCGGCGCGTTCACGGGGGCGCACAAGCAGCAGCTGGGCAAGTTCGAGCTGGCGGCCGGCGGCACGCTCTTCCTGGACGAAATCGGCGACCTGCGGTTCGAGCTGCAGGCGAAGCTGCTGCGCGCCATCCAGGAAGGAGAGATCGAGCGCGTCGGCGGCACGAAGCCGATTCGCACGGATTTCCGCCTCATTGCCGCGACGAACGTGGACCTCGAGAAGGCGGTGAAAGAAGGACGCTTCCGGGAAGACCTCTACTACCGCATCAACGTCGTGCCGATCCGCATGCCGCCGCTTCGCGATCGCATCGACGACCTGCCGGTGCTCGCCCGGCTGTTTCTCGAGCGGTACAAGCTGAAGTTCCGGAAGCCGGTCATCGGCATCGCCGACTCGGCGCTGCGCATCCTCGCGTCCTACTGGTGGCCGGGCAACATCCGCGAGCTCGAGAACCTGATCGAGCGGCTGGTCGCGGTCAGCGACAAGGAATGGGTCACCGACGAGGACCTGCCGCTCGAATACCACTTCGCGCGCCTGGATTCGGCGCCGCCGACCGGCGAAGCGCTGTTCCAGGAAGCCTGCGACACCTTCGAGCGCAACTTCATCCTGCGCGCGCTCGAGAAGTCCGACTGGAACGTCACCGCGACGGC
>JABFWM010000322.1 GCA_013362195.1 Acidobacteriota bacterium | reverse complement strand
CGAGCGACCCCGCCGCGGCGCTCGAGCGGCTGCTCGACACGATGGTGCGGCGTCAGATGTAGAACAGCTGCAGCTGGATCGTGAACTCGTTCTGATCCTTCAGTCCGGCCGGCTGGATTCGGCCGACCGCGGTCTTGACGCTCGCGTTGTGGCCCGCCCACCAGTAGTTCACCCCCACCGACCAGCGCCTCTCGTCGCCGACGGTGGTGTTGTCGATCCCGCGCCGGCTCACCTGCAGCACCGGCGTCAGCTTCAGCGGGCGCAGCAGATAGCCAAGTTCGAAGAGCACGACGTTCTGCTTCGGGAGCGTGGTGAACGTTCTGTCGCCGTCGATCCAGTGGAGGTCCAGTTGGGCCGTCACCGCGCCACGGCCGAGCGGATAGTCGAGGAAGGCATCGGCGTCGTAGGCGGCATAGTCCGCCTGGCGGTCGAAGGCGGCGCCGACGGCTGCCACCCGCCGCGCGCCGAGGTAGGTCCCGGAATAGAAGAAGCCCTGCGGCTCGGGATCGAGCAGTTCGAACTGCACCCGGCCCGCATAGCGGAAGGGCCGGTGCGATCGCGCATCGCGGCCGCCCTGAAATGCGCCCAGGCGATATTCGAGGTGACTCCCGAGCAGGTACCCCTTGGCTTGTACGCCGGTGTCGCGGCCGACCGTCGATTGGGTGGCAGCGGATGTCGTGAACGTGTACGCGCCGTAGTCGATCGGCAGCAGCGTCGCCGCGCTCTGGATGCTGTTGCGGGAGAACGGGACGTACATCAGCCCGAGGTCGATGGCCAGCGCGTTGTGCAGCTTGACCTCGCCGTAAGCGTCCTGGATGACGACCTGCGGGCTGATGTTCTTGCCGTTCGCGAGCGTCCGCCCGAGATTGGGCGCGTCGGTTTCGACGAAGAACGAAACTTTTTTCGCAACTTGTCCGCCGAACAGCAGCCGGACGCGGCGCACGAACAGGTTCTGCTGTGTGGCGTCCTGGGTGGGATCTTCGAGCCAGTCCGCCTGCAACTGGCCGAGCACCCCGAACTTCACGTTGACGTCATCATTGACCTTGATGATCGCTTGCGCGGCAGCCGGTGCGATTCCGGCGGCCAGCACGGCGACGGTCAGCGCGGCGACTCTCACATTCAGCATCGTCCGCCTCGATTCAGCGCGGCGCCTGCAACCGGAATACCGGAACGCGCGATGCGGGCGCGCCGCAGGAAGCAGTTGCATCGCGGTACAGGACGTGCTTCGATAACGCGTCTCGGAGAAGCGGCGTCTCATCGCCGCCCCCATGCCTGTCACGTTCCGTGCGAGTCGTATCCTAACCGCCTGCCGGTGTGGGCCGCGGCCACCATCCATGCCCCTCCGACGCGGTTCAGCTTTCATCTTTCGCGAGGACAACACATGGAGATATCGCGACGCGATCTCCTTCGCCTCTCCGCCGCGGGCGGAGCGGGCACGGCACTGGGCGGCCTGATCGCCTCGGGCGTCGATCTCGCGCCCGCGGTGGCGCAGGCCCAACAGCTTCGCATCAAAGACGCCAAGGTCACCCCCAGCGTCTGTCCGTTCTGCTCCGTCGGCTGCGCGACGCTGGTCCACACCGTCGACGGCCAGATCGTCAACATCGAGGGGGACCCGCGCAGCCCGCACAACGAGGGCTCGCTCTGCCCGAAAGGCGCCGCGACCTTCCAGCTGCACATCAATCCGAATCGCCCCGTGAAGGTCCTGCACCGTGCGCCGGGGGCGCACGACTGGGAAGAGTGGGACTTGGACCGCGCGATGGATCGCGTCGCCGAGCTCGTCAAGAAGACGCGGGACGACACGTTCGTGGAGCGCCTCGCCAACGGCAAGCTGGTCAATGCGACGACGGCCATCTTCTCGCTGGGCGGCGCCACGCTCGATATCGAGTGGAACCACATCCAGCAGAAGCTGATGCGTGGGCTCGGCATCGTCGCCATCGAGAATCAGGCCCGGATATGACATAGCAGCAGCGTCCCCGGTCTGGGGACACGACTCGGGCGCGGCGCGGCGACGATGTATCCGCGCAGCATGCGCGACTCCGACTGCATCGTGGTGATGGGCTCCAACATGGCGGAGAACCATCCCGTCGCCTTCCGCTGGCCGATGGCCGCGAAGGTCGAGCACGGCGCGAAAATCATCCACGTCGATCCGCGGTTCACGCGGACGAGCGCGGTGGCCGACATTTACGCCCCCGTCCGCGCCGGCTCCGACATCGCCTTCCTCGGCGGGGTGATCAACTACGTCATCAACCACCAGCGCTGGCAGACCGATCCCTTCTTCAAGACCTGGGTCGGGACCTACACGAATGCGGCCACGATCATCGGCGACGAGTACAAGGACGCCGAGGACAACGACGGCGTGTTCTCCGGATTGATGCAGCACAAGGCGGGCGTGCCGGAGTGGCCGTACAACGGCTTCAGCAGCCAGTATCAGAACGACAGCTGGCAGTACGCCAGGACCCGCATCGGCGACCAGGGCCGCGTCGCGAGTACGGCGCAGTCGGGCGAAACGCCCGCCGCGAAATCAGGACCCGAAGCGGAGGGCGGAGGCGGACGCACCGGGCCGCCGTTCGACGCGCTGGTCCACTCGCTCGTGAAGCCGCGCCCGCAGCGCGACGACACGCTGCAGAATCCGCGCTGTGTCTTCCAGATCGTCAAGCACCACTTCAGCCGCTACACGCCGGAGATGGTCGAACGAACGACCGGATGCCCGCGCGACACGTTCCTGAAGGTCGCGGACACGATTCTCGCGAACTCCGGCGCGGATCGCACCACGTCGTTCGCGTATGCGGTGGCGTGGACGCAGCACACCAACGGTCCGCAGATCATCGGGTGCTGCGCGCTCCTGCAGCTGCTGCTCGGCAACTTCGGCCGGCCGGGCGGCGGCATCATGGCGCTGCGCGGCCACGCGTCGATCCAGGGATCCACCGACGTGCCGACGCTGTATCACTCGATACACGGCTACATGGCGCATCCCACGGCCCTCAAGAAGCACGAGACGCTGGCCGATTATCTGATTGCCGAGACGGTGCCGACCGGCTACTGGGGCAACATGCCCAAGTTCATGGTCTCGTACCTGAAATCGATGTACGGCGATGCCGCCACCGTCGAGAACCAGTTCGGCTACGACTGGCATCCGAAAATCCTCGGCGATCACTCGCACATGCCGATGTTCGTCGCGATGAACGAAGGCAAGGTGAAGGGCATGCTCTGTATCGGGCAGAACCCCGCCACCTCGCTCAACGCGAAACTGGAGCGTGCCGCGCTCCAGAAGCTCGAATGGCTGGTCGTGAAGGACAACTGGCTGCACGAGACCGCCAATTTCTGGAAGACGTCGCCCGAGGTGCAGAACGGCGAGGTCAGCGCGGCCGACATCAAGACCGAAGTGTTCTTTTTCCCCGCCGCGCAGGTCGCGGAAACAGAAGGCACGTTCACCAACACGCAGCGCATGCTGCAGACGCACTACAAAGCCGCCGATGCGCCCGGCGATTGCCGCACCGACGTCTGGTTCACCTACCAGCTGGGCAAGCGGCTCAAGAAGCTCTACGCCGACAGCCAGGCGCCGCGCGATCAAGGCTTCAAGAACACGACCTTCGACTACGAGCACGAGGACGCGAAGGAACGCGCCATCGGCGAGCCGTCCGCGATCAAGCTGCTCAAGGAGATGAACGGCTACCAGACGGCCGATCCGGCGCGGCACCTCGCAGGGTTCGGCGAGTTGAAAGACGATGGATCGACGACGTGCGCGTCGTGGATCTATTCCGGCGTGTTCCCGGCGCCGAACCGGAACCTCGCGGCCAGCAAGGAACCGGATCCGCCGGGACAGCCGGGCGCGCACCTGAAGTGGGGCTTTGCCTGGCCGGCGAATCGCCGCCTGATGTACAACCGCGCCTCCGCGGATCCCTCCGGCAAGCCGTGGAGCGAGCGCAAGAAGTGGATCTGGTGGGACGGGTCGAAGTGGACCGGCTACGACGTGCCGGACTTCGCGCTGACGAAAGCGCCCGACGCGCAAGCCAAGCCGGACGGCATCGCGCTCGACGCGTTGTCGGGCACCGACGCCTTCATCATGAAGGGCGACGGGGTGGCCTGGCTGTACGTGCCGACCGGCCTCGTCGACGGGCCGCTGCCGACGCAGTACGAAGCGGCGGAGTCGCCCGTCCGCAATCCCCTTTACAAGCAGCAGTCCAGCCCGGTGTTCAAGTACTGGCAGAAGGACGGCAACGCGCTCGCCGGCGTCGGCGACGCCCAGTTCCCGTACGTCATCACCACCTACCGTCTCACCGAGCACTATCTCTCCGGCGCGATGAGCCGGTGGCTGCCGACGCTCGCCGAACTGATGCCCGAGCTGTTCATCGAAATCAGTCCGGAGCTGGCGCAGGAGAAGGGGATCGACAATCTCGACTGGGTGCGCGTGGCGACGCCGCGCGGGCAGATTCGCGCGAAAGCGCTCGTCACGCGGCGGCTGCGGCCGCTGCAGATCGACGGGCGGACGCTGCACCAGGTCGGGATGCCGTGGCACTGGGGCTACGAAGGGGTCGTCCGGGGAGACGTCGTCAACGAGCTGACCGCGCTGGTCGGGGATCCCAACGTATCGATTCACGAAGGCAAGGCGTTCGTCTGCAACATCGAGAAGGCATGACCTATGGCTGAACCGATGGGCTTCTACACCGACACGACGGTCTGCATCGGGTGCAAGGCCTGCGAGGTCGCCTGCAAGGAGTGGAACCAGCTGCCGGCCGCGAACGGCGGCGCCAACACGATGAGCGGCGACAGCTACGACAACACCCGCCGGCTGGATGGCATCCACTGGCGCCACGTGAAGTTCGTCGAGCAGTTCAGCGAGACGCGGCAGGATGGCCGATGGTTGTTGATGAGCGACGTCTGCAAGCACTGCGTGCAGGCCGGCTGTCTCGAGGTCTGTCCGACCGGCGCGATCATCCGCACCGAGTTCGATACCGTGGTCATCCAGTCGAACACGTGCAACGGCTGCCGCGACTGCATTGCCGCGTGTCCGTTCGGGGTGATCGACATCAATCCCGTGTCGGGTACGGCGCAGAAGTGCACGCTCTGCTACGACCGCCTGCAGAACGGGCTCGAGCCGGCCTGTTCGAAGGCGTGCCCGACCGACTCGATCCAGTTCGGCACGATCAGCGAGCTGCGCGCGCGCGCGCAGAAGCGCGTCGAGCAGCTGCACCAGGCGGGCGAGTCGCGGGCGTACCTGTACGGCGCCGACGAGAAGATGCTCGGCGGCTTGAACTCGTTCTATCTGCTCGTCGATCGCCCCGAAGTGTACGGGCTGCCGCCCGATCCGAAGCTTCCGTCGCGCCACCTGCAGTCGGGTTCGGTCTTGACCGTCCTTGGCGCACTGATGGTGGGACTGGCCGGCGTTTTCAGTTTCCGCAGCCGCACCAGTGAAGAGGTGCGCCCATGATCGACGCCCCGTCCAGCACGTGGTTCACGGCCGGGCCGCACTGGCACTGGCTGATCGTGCTCTACTTCTTCGTCGGCGGGCTCGCCGGCGGCTGCTATTTCATCGCCGCCTTGATTGACATTCTCGGCCGCGCCGAGGACCGGCCGATCGCGCGCCTGGGATATTACGTCGCGTTTCCCGCGGTCGCGCTCAGCGGCCTGCTGTTGACGCTCGATCTCTCCCGCCCGCTGCGGTTCTGGCACATGCTGATCGAGCGGAACACCTTCGCGCCGATGCTCAAACCGTGGTCGCCGATGTCACTCGGCTCGTGGGCGCTGCTCGTGTTCGGGCTCTTCAGCTTCATCTCGTTTCTCGGCGCCCTGGCGGAAGACGAACGCGTGCGGAGGCCGATGCTGCGCCGTGCGCAGTGGTCCGCGTTTCGCGCCGTCCGTCCACCGTCGCCGCTCGGCACGATCGTCGCCGTGCTGGGTGGCATCGCCGGGATGTTCGTCGCGGGCTATACCGGCGTGTTGCTCGCCGTCACGAACCGGCCGATCTGGTCCGACACGCCGCTGCTTGGCATGCTCTTCATCGTGTCGGCAGCGTCCACGTCGGCGGCACTCTTGATGTTGCTCGCCGGGCGATACGGCTGGGAGGGGTCGCCGGGCGTCGCCGCGCTGCAACGCATGGACGGCATCGTCCTCGCGCTCGAACTGGTCGTGCTGATTGCGGTGATGGTGTCGCTCGGGCCGGCGCTGCGCGGATGGCTGAATGTCTGGGGACTGGTGCTGCTGATCGGGGTGATCGTTCCAGGCGTCATCGTGCCGCTCGTCCTCGGGTGGCGGCACCGCGGTCGACGGGCGGCGGCGTTCGCACTGCTGCCCGTTCTGGTTCTCGTCGGCGGGTTTCTGCTGCGGGTTGTCGTCATCTTTTCGTCGGAGTCGATCTGAAATGCGAGGGCTCGCAGCAGTGCTGCTCGTCTCTCTGTCGATGACCGCGTGCCGCAGCCCGGAGGCGCGGCGGCAGCGCGGCGCCGGGCCGGGTGCCGACGTGGGAAACCGGCCTGCGCAGGTGAAGATGCACGAAGGATCGCGGCCGTACTGGAAGACGCCGGTCCGACACAAGGTGGAAGGGCCCTCGCTGGCGCCGGCGGAGCAGGCGCGCCGTATCAGCTTGTCGTCCGCATCGTCGTCCGCATCTCAAACGGGACCCGCGGGAGGAGCCGGCCGATGATCCCCGTCGCGCGCAGCGTCGACTCGCTCAGAAAGCGCAGGCCCGAATGGTCGCCGTGGCTGGCGGTGGTAGACGAGGTGCAGCGCGAGGCGATGACGGCCAGGTGGGAGACGGCGGTGCCATCCGGCCGCCGCGAGATGGAGGCCGCGGCGCCGCTGCTGTCAGGAACGATCGTACGCATCGACGAGGACGCCGCGCGGCGCATGCTGCTGCGTCTCGTTGACATCGCGTCGCGCGGAGGAACGGCGAAGATGGCGGCGCTCAGGCCGGCGCTCGGCGGCGGCCTCGAGATCGCGGTGCTGTTCCGTGCGTCGCTGCGCCACGACACCGACACGGTCGCGACGCTTGCCGCGGCCGCCGGCGCTGACGCGGATGCCTTGCAGGCCCTGGTCAGCCTGCTGGCCGTGCCATTCCTGCACGCATGCGCGCGCGCGTGGCGTCCCGCCGTGCCGATGGCGTGGATGCAGGGCTATTGTCCGATCTGCGCGTCGTGGCCCGCGTTCGCCGAGATGCGCGGCATCGAACGCAGCCGGATGCTCCGGTGCGGCCGGTGCGGCAGCGAATGGCATGGGGCGATCCTGCGCTGCGCGTACTGCGGAAATCACGATCACAACGAGCTCGCGACGCTCGTCGCCGGGCAGAATGGATCGACCGGGGACGTCGAGGCATGCCGGCGCTGCCGCCAGTACGTGAAAGTGCTGACGCGCCTGCAAGGCTGCGCGCCGCGCGAGGTCATGCTCGAGGAAATGGCCACCGTGGATCTCGACATCGCGGCGATCCAATCCGGGTACACCCGTCCGGTTGGCGCGGGACGGGATCTCGACGTCGACGTGCAGGTCGCGCCGCGCGTGCGGCGCCTTTTCACGGGGCAGGCATGAACGCCGACCACTCGCCTGACGCGCTGCGTCCCTCGGACGTGTGCCGTGCGCTGCTCGCGGCATTGGACGCGTCCGAAGGGCGCCGGCGCCAGCGCAAACGCGATCAGACGCCGGATGCATTCGGCCTCGGCGTCAAGCGCGACCTGCTCGAGCGCGCGGTCGCGGCGGATCCGGCGCCGGAGGATTTCGAGAGATGGCTTCTCGAGTATCCGCGCACGTGCGGCCGCCCGGAGCTGGCAGGGCCCGCGCTGGCGATGGCGCGCGCGGTGTTCGAGGAATGGCGGCTCGCACACGCGCTGGGTGAGTTCCGCGAGTGGCTCGCGCACGGTGCGCCGTCCGAGGACGCGGGGAAGCGATGCTGAGCGGCATCATTCTCGCCGGCGGACGCAGCTCCCGCATGGGCACGCCAAAGGCGCTCCTGCCCTTCGACAACGAACCGCTCATCGTGCATATCGTCCGACGGTTGCAGCTGCTGGTCGACGAGATCGTCGTCGTTGCGGCCCCCGGTCAGCAGCTTCCGTCCGTTCCTGCCGCGATCGTTCGCGACGAGGTCGCGTATCAGGGACCTGTCGGCGGCATCTCCTACGGCCTTGCCGCCAGCGCCGGCGACTTCGCGTTCGTGACCTCCTGCGACGCCGCGTTCGCAAGCCGGGCGCTGGTCGAGCACCTCCTGTCGCTGCGCCACGACGCGGACGTCGTCGTGCCGCGCTGGGAAGGACGGTATCAGCCGTTGTTCGCGATCTATCGCCGGACGGTGCTGCCGCTGCTGCAAGCGCAGCTCGAACGGGGCCAGCTGCGGCCGGTGTCGCTCTTCGATCAAGTGCGGACGCGGACCGTAGCGGACGACGAGATCCGCACGTTCGATCCCGAAGGCGAGAGCTTTTTCAACATGAACGAGCCGGCCGACTACGAGCGCGCGCTGGCGCACTGGCAGGCACGGCGCGAGGCCGCCAGGGTGGCGACGCCATGACCTGCGTTGTGGAGCTGTTCGGCGTCGCCCGGATGCTGGCCGGCTGCCGCGACGTGCCGATCACCGTACCGGATGGGGCCACTCTCGCGGACGTCTGGTCCGCACTCTCGCGACAGGTGCCGATGCTCGCCGGGCGCGTCATCGCGTCGAATGGCGCCGGCCTCGCCGACGGCTACGCGTGCAACGTGAACGGGCTCGACTTCGTCAGGAACTCCGCGGCATCGATCAACCCGGGCGACCGCGTCCTGATCGTCTCGGCCGACGCCGGAGGCTGATCCGATGCACGGGTTCTGGGGGCGTCTCCTGCACGTCGATGTGACGACGGGACGCAGCGCGACTCGCGACATCGACGAGGAGCGGCTCAGGAAATATCTCGGCGGAGTAGGGCTCGGCGCGAGCCTGTTGTACGAGTACGCGCCGCCGGGCGTCGATCCGCTGTCGTCCGCCAATCCTCTCGTCTTCGCGAGCGCGCCGCTCGTCGGCACCCGTCTCACCACCACCGCCAAGTTCGCGGTGGTCACGAAGTCGCCGCTGACGGGGTTCATCGCCGATTCGCTGTCCTCGAGTCATTTCGCGCTCGAGTTGAAGCGCCTCGGCATCGACGCGCTCGTCATCACCGGACGGGCGCCCGCGCCGGCGTACCTCTTCATCGACGGCGACCGCGTCGAGCTCAGATCCGCGGAGCACCTGCGCGGCCGCGCGCCGGCCGACGCGGAGGCCGCGATTCGAGGCGAGCTGCAGCGCCCCTCCGTCTGGACCGCCACGATTGGCGCCGCGGGCGAGAACAGGGTCCGGTTCGCGACGATCAGCAACGAAGGCCGCCATGCCGGACGCGGCGGGGCCGGCGCGGTGATGGGCGCGAAGAACCTCAAGGCGATCGCCATCTGCGGCGCGCGCGAGACGACGGTCGCCGATCCGGACGCGCTCGAGCGGATGGCCGCGGCATTGCGGCGTCGCAGTGTCGGCACGCTGACCGGGAAGTACCGACACCTGGGCACCGTCGCGAACCTCGCCGTGTTCGACCGTCTTGGTGCGCTGCCGACGCGGAACTTCCAGCAGGCGACGTTCGAAGCCGCGGACGCGATCAGCGGCGAGACGCTGACGGCCAGCAGATTCAGCCGGCGCCACGGCTGCGCGTCGTGCACGATTCAGTGCGAACGGCTGTTCGCGTCCGGCAACGGTACCGGCGAGCAGCGCCTCGAATACGAAACGCTGTTCGCCCTCGGCCCGCTCTGTGGCGTCGGCGATCCCGCGTTCGTACTGGAGGCCGCGCGGTTGTGCGACACCTACGGGCTCGACACGATCAGCACGGGCGGCACGCTCGCGTGGGCGATGGAATCGGCGGATCGCGGGCTCTTGCCGGACGCGCGCGCTGCCGCGCTGCGCTTTGGCGACGGCGCCGGCGTGCTCGCCGCCATCCGCGCGATTGCGATGCGGGAGGGGAGTGGCGATCTCCTGGCGGAGGGGACGCGCCGCGCCGCGGCCGCGATCGGCGCGGACAGCGCTGACTGGGCGATGCACGTGAAGGGGCTCGAGCTTCCCGGCTACGAACCGCGCAGCCTGAAAACGATGGCGCTCGGCCTGGCGGTCAGCCCGCGCGGCGCCTGTCACAACCGCTCGGGCGCATACGAAGCGGACTTCTCGGCAGGCGTCGATCGGCTGCGCGGCGATGCGGGCCGCGGCGGGCTGGTCGCCGCCTCTGAAGACTTCGCCGCCGTGCTGGACTCGCTGATCGTCTGCAAGTTCCTGCGCAAGTGCTTCACGGATTTCTACGCGGAGTCTGCCGACATTCTCGGCGCGCTGACCGGGTGGACGTGCACCCGCGATGATCTGCGTCGCACCGGCGAGCGCATTCACGCGCTCAAGAAGCTGTTCAACGTTCGCGAGGGATGGCAGCCCTCCGACGACTGGCTGCCGCCGCGCCTGCTTGCCGAGCCGCTGCGCTCGGGCGTGGCATCCGGGACGACCCTGTCGGCCGCGGAACTGGGCGAGATGATCCGCGGGTACTACGGCGCCCGCGAATGGGACGAGCGCGGCTTCATTCCCCCGTCGAAGATTCGCGACCTCGGATTACCGGACGATCACTCGATCGCGCACACCCGATCCGCGTGAACGACGTGCCGCTCGCCCGGCCGCACCACCGGCGCGCCCGAAGGCGCCGCGATGTGCACCCGCACGCCGCCGATGGAACCGCTGACATCGCGATAGTCGACCAGGTCGCGCACGTCGTCGACCAGCATCGACCATTCGCGTGCGCCCGGGCCGAGCGCAAGCCCGTTCGGCGGAATCGCGACCTGATGCCCATCGACGGTGATCACCGTGTAGCCGAGCACCTCGGCGACGCTCGCGCGCCGGGGATGCGCCACAATCTCGTGCGCGACGCCCGCTGCGTGCACGCGTCCATCGACGAGCACCACCAGGTCGTGGCCCAGACGCAGCGCCTCGTCGCGCTCGTGGGTGACCAGCACGGTGGTGGCGCGGAACGCCTCGAGGACGCGCGGCAGGTCGTCGAGGAGGCGGCGCGAGGTCGGTGGATCGAGGCCCGACAGCGGTTCGTCGAGGAGCACGAGCGGCGCGCGCAGACACAGCGCCCGCGCCAGACCGGCGCGCCGCGCTTCACCGCCTGACAGCCGATCCGCGCGGCGAT
>JABFWM010000334.1 GCA_013362195.1 Acidobacteriota bacterium | reverse complement strand
ACGTTGACGCACGCGCGCGATTCGAACGCGCCTGCCCGGGCGCCGCGGCGACGCCGGGCTTGCGCGACGTCCAGCACGCGCTCGCGCGCGAGCGCGGCTACGAGAGCTGGAAGGCGATGACCGCCGCGGCCGGCGATGGTCCGCCGTCGGCAGATCTCGACCGCTTCGCGCATCTCGCGGAGGACCTGACGCTGGCGTTCGATACCGGCGATCCCGCTGCCCTGCAGCGGCTCTCGGATCACTACGGGCGCGCGATCACCTGGGACGATGTGAAGGCGATGATCTGGAAGCGCGTGCGCACCGTCCGCGAGGCGAAGGGACGCACGGGATCGTTTCCCGTCGTCGACGCGAGAGACTTGCTCGCACGCGATGCCGGCTTCGCGTCCTGGGACGAGCTCGCGCGCGCGCACCAACAGGGCGTGGCGCCTCCGGCCGCACCGTACGTGGTCGACGCGAAGAACGACCGCGTCAGCCCGCGGCGCGCGCTGCGGGCCGCGGACTGGGACGTGATCGTCTCGGCGATGAAGGAGCGCGGGATCACCGCCCTCGATGCCGGCGATCAGATGACCGATGCGGCGAAGGAGCAGATCTCGCGTCTCGAGCACGTGACGAGCCTGCACATAGGCGGCTCGCCGCAGCTCACCGACGCGGGGCTGCGCTGCCTGGAGCGGATGCCGCAGATCGAAGAGCTCGATCTCGGCAACTATCCCGGAGGCGCGATCACGGATCGCGGGCTCGAGGTGTTACGCGAGCTGCGCGGGCTGCGCCGCTTTCACATGCCGTGGCAGCGCGGACTCACCGACGCCGGCGTGGCGCATCTCGCGGCGTGCGACCGTCTCGAGATCGTCAACCTGCTCGGCACACAGACCGGCGACGGGGCGATCCGCGCACTCGTCGGAAAGCCCTTTCTGCGGCGCCTCACGACCGGCCGTCAGGTCACCGACGCCGGCGTCGCGCTCCTCCCGCAGCTGCCCGCATTCAACACCTGGCAGGGCGGCGACCTGGAGTACTCGCTGATGAGCGCCGAAGCGGGACCGACGCACCTGGTCCTCGACGGCCCGTTCACGAACCGAAGCCTCGACGCGCTCGTCACGCTCGACGGCCTGTTCGGTCTCAGCTTCTTCTGGCACGTGTCGGAGCTGACCTCTGACGGCCTCGCGCCGCTACGTTCGATGTCACATCTCGGCTTCGTAGGGTGCCAGGGACATCTCTGCGACGACGAGGCGATGCGTCACATCGCGGCCGTTCCCGGCCTGCGCATGTTGATGGCGCAGGGCACCGTGGCGAGCGACGAAGGGTTCATCGCATTGAGCCGATCCCCCACGCTCGAGTATCTGTGGGGCCGCGAGTGCCCGCATCTGACCGGCGTCGGATTCCGCGCCCTCGCTGACCTGCCGGCGCTGCGCGGCATCGCGGTGAGCTGCAAAGCCGTCGACGACGAAGCGCTCGCCATGCTGCCGCGGTTTCCCGCACTGCGACAGCTGATGCCGATGGACGTCTCCGACGAGGGAT
Source organism: Acidobacteriota bacterium (assembly GCA_013362195.1). GTDB lineage: Bacteria > Acidobacteriota > Vicinamibacteria > Vicinamibacterales > 2-12-FULL-66-21 > QHWT01. The sequence goes on along the minus strand of JABFWM010000334.1, from coordinate 1,471 downwards.
TCCGCCATGTCGGCCGCTGCGAACACCTCGACGGGCTGTGGTGCATGTACTGCCGCGACACGACCGACCGCGCGACCGCGTACCTGACCGGCCTCTCGCGCCTGAAGACGTACTACGCCGGGGCGACGCAGATTACCGATCGCAGCCTCGAGCTCCTCGGGTGCGTCGCATCGCTCGAGCGCGTCCAGCTGTACGAGTGCCGGGGCGTCACCGACGCCGGGCTGCGGTTTCTGGCGACACTGCCGCGGCTGCGCGAGATCACCCTCGACGGCCTGCCCCACGTCACCCTGGCAGGGACGGCGCTCTTTCCCGCGGGCGTGCGCGTGAACTACTCGATTTGAGAGATGATGTCCCGGTCACGTTGGTTCATCCGTGTCCATCCGCGTGAATCCGTGGTGTCTCTCGTGGAGGTGCCTGATGCGTCCCACCGTCCTCGGCCTCTGCCTCGGAATGCTGGTCCTCTCCATCCCTGCGCCGGCGCTCGCGCAGACCACGACGACGCGGAGCGAACAAGAGATCCGCGCGTCCTACGAGAAGCACAAGGGCGAGTTCGATTACCTGCTCGGCGACTGGGAGTTCACCGCGGATAGCAAAGAATACGGATCGTTCCGCGGATACTGGAGCGCGGTCCGCCTCGCGACCGGCCAGATCCTCGACGAGTATCGCGTCGTCGGCGACAACGGCCAGGTGTTCTATGCGAGCAGCACGCTCAGGAACTACAACGGCGCGGCGGATCGCTGGGAGCTCGTGTCGACCGATGGCGCCAACGGCATCCAGGACATCGGCACCGGCCAGCGCGTCGGCGAGGAGATGCACATCGAACAGCGGTTCGGCGTGGCCACCGCGAAGCCGTCCACGTGGAAAATCCGTTACTACGACATCCAGCCGGATCGCTTTTCGTGGACGGCGGATCGATCCACCGACAACGGCAAGACGTGGGTGACGAAGCACCAGACCATCGAAGCCCGGCGGGTCGGACCCGCTCGCACGCTGGGTCCGCTGGCGACGGGGAAGTCTGCAGGCGGATCGTCGGCGCCGCAATCGTCCGTGCCGGCCGGTGCGTCGGATCCCGTCTCCGGCAAGTGGGGCCCGCCTGAAGGCACGCTGCTGGACCTGGCGTACGACGGCAAGGGGGCGGTCACCGGCACGGTGTTCTGGGGAAGTCCCGACGGTCCGAAAACGCAGGCGCCGATCAAGACCGGCACGTTCGATCCGCAATCGGGCACGTTGAAGCTGCAAGGCGAGGCGAAGCGGCCCGACACCGGCGAGGTGGCGGCCTACGTGATTCAGGGGACCCTGAGCAACGGGACGCTCGAAGGCACGTATACGTTCGCCGATCGCACCGGCAACTTCCGCTTCTCGAGAAAGTAGCCGGTGCCGAAGGCATGTCCCGAGTGGCTCGAGCCGATGGCCGCCACGCTGACCCAGGAGCGATTCACCGGGCCCGAGTGGATCTTCGAGCGCAAGTTCG
>JABFWM010000542.1 GCA_013362195.1 Acidobacteriota bacterium | reverse complement strand
CGCACGTCGCGGTGACGGGCGACGGCGGCTTCATGCGGTTCTCCGTCAAGAGCGTCCAGACCGGCCAGGTCGCGCAGGCCGGCATGTAGACGCCGACGAACAGCCCTCTGCGCATTGCCGCAACACGTGCTGGTTCGAGCTTCTTCTCGGGCCAGGTCGACGTGCTTCGTGTCTACAACCGTGTGCTCACGGCCGCCGAAATCCAGGCCGACATGAACGCGTCGGTGCAGTCACACCACCCCTCGATGGCGGCGACGAAAGTCGCCGTCGCGGCAGACTCCCCGGGCCCGCTCACTCGAGCGGGCCCATTTTCCCCGCACTCTCGCGCCTGCCGCCGCGCCCGAAACCCGTCGCCTTTCTTGCATTCACCGTCGCGGCTCTGAGGGACTCGCCTGCCGTACCACACGCAGCTGCCCGACCAGCCCACAAAACTTCCGACCCAGGTGGAGACCCGCCGATGCGTGTGTTGGTCGTCGAGGACGAGCGGCGTATGGCCAGCTATATCTGCCAGGCGCTGCTGGAGGAGGGATTTGCCGTCGACGGCGTCCACGATGGCGCCGTCGCGCTCGAAATGGCGTCGGCCTACGACTATGACGCCATCGTGCTCGATCTGATGCTTCCCAACGTCGACGGCCTGACGCTGTGCACGCGGCTGCGCGCCGCCGGGCGGGCGACCTCGGTGCTGATACTCTCGGCCCGCGACCTGGTCGAGGACCGCGTGGCCGGCCTCAACGCCGGCGCCGACGACTATCTGGTCAAGCCCTTCGCCATGCAGGAGCTCGTCGCACGCGTGCGCGCGCTGCTGCGGCGGCGGCAGGGCACGGGCGCGCCGATCCTCCGCGTCGGCAACCTCGAGCTGAATCCCGCGGCGCGCACCGTGAAGCGCAACGGCCAACCGATCCCGCTCACCGCCAAGGAGTACGCGCTCCTCGAGTACCTGATGCGGCGGCCGAGCGTCGTGCTCACGCGGACGATGATCGCCGAGCACGTCTGGGACTTCACCTTCGATCTCTCGAGCAACGTCGTCGACGTCTACATCAAGCACCTGCGTGACAAGATCAATGAGCCTGGTAAGGCGAGCTTCATTCAGACCGTGCGTGGCGTCGGCTATACGGTCATGGATCCCGAGGCGATCGAGGTTTAGGACGGTCCCGGCGCGCCTGACGTTCTGGTACGTCGGCACGCTGGCGCTGAGCCTTGGCGCCTTCGCGACGTTCGTGCTGATCGTCCGCGGCGGCTCGCTCCGCCGCGAGTTCGATGCCGAGCTGACGACGCGCGTCGCGGCCTTCAGCGCGGAGATCGTGCCGATGCTCGACCATCCGAACCTCGGGTGGCTCTTGAGCACGCAAGCGGGCATCGCGTCGACGCCGCTCATGGTGCGGCGCGAGGACGGCACGCTCCTGTACCGGTCGCCGGCCGTGTCGCCGCTCGGCCACGACTGGGAGCGCGCCGCCGCGACCGGCGCCGCCAACCGGCTGGCGTTTCAAACCGTGCGCGACGCGACCAAGCGCGAGCAGCGGCTGGTCAATCATCGGGTGCGATCGCCGCAAGGCGTGGCCTACGTCGTGCAGCTGATGGCGCAGCCGGCCAGCATCGATCAGGGGATTCGCGAGCTCGCCACATCGCAGGGATTCGGCATTCTCCTCGTGCTGCTCCTCGCGACCTACGGCAGCGCGTTCACCGCGCGGCGCGCGCTGGCGCCCATCGACGAGATCATCCGGCGCGGCCGCGAAATCCACGGCCATACCCTGGGCGAGCGTCTCGAGGTCGCCGCCGACACGGTCGAACTCGAGGAGCTGGTGCAGTCGCTCAACCAGATGCTCGAGCGGCTCGAGGAACCGGTGCACACCGCGCACCGGTTTGCCGCCAGCGTCTCGCACGAAGTGCAGACGCCGCTGACCGCGATGCGGTTCGCCATCGAAGCGGCGCAGCGAAGCGATCGCCCGGCGGAGCGCTATCGCGAGATCGCCGACGATCTGCTCAGCGAGATCGACCGGCTGTCGACGCTGATTCGCGATCTGCGACTGCTCGCGATGGCCGGCGCCGGCCAGCTGATCGCCCGTCCCGAGCGGTTCGAGCTCGGCGACGTCGTGCAGCAGTGCTGCGAGATCGCCCGCGCCGTCGCCGACAGCAAGCAGATCGACATCGCGGAGCGCATCGTGCCCGGGTTGACGATCAGCGGCAGCGCGCTGCACCTGCGGCGGGTCATCCTCAATCTCACCGACAACGCGATCCGCTACTCGCCCCCGGGCAGCACCGTGACGGTGTGCCTCGAGGCGCACGGCGGAATCGCGCGGATCACGGTGCGCGATCGCGGCTGCGGCATCGGCGCCGACGACCTGCCGAAGATCTTCGAGCCCTTCTTCCGGGCGGATCGGGCGCGGGCGCGGGAAACCGGCGGCAGCGGCCTCGGCCTGGCGATCGCCGACCAGATCGTCCGCGCCCATCACGGCAGCATCACCGTCGAAAGCGCGCCGAACGAGGGGACGACGTTCACCGTGCACGTGCCCGCGGCGTAAAAGGGATCCACGCGAAGAGTCGACGATGCGAAGACGGGTCGAGGGACCTGTTGAACGGGCCTTCGACCGCTTCGCCCCTTCGAGCCCTGCGAGTGTGACAGCTAGACAGCGAACAACGCCGGATCGCCCTGCGCCGCGATCAGGCCGGGACAGGTGAGGCTGACGGCGCGGACGAGGCGCTCGGGACGGGTCAGCTTGCCGAGCAGATCGATGGCCGCCGCGGCGAGCGGGTCGTCCAGCGCGGACGGCTGCGCCAGCGCCCCGGTGCGCGCGTCCGACCGGCCGTCGGCCCATCGCACCCGCAGCGTGATCGATCGCGCGAAGACGCCGTGCGCCCGCAGTTGACGGCCGAGGTGTTCGGCGCGGCCGCGCACGGCCGCGCGCAGCGCGTCGCCGTCGGCGGTGGGCTGCGGCAGTTCGTAATCGTCGAGGGGGACGTGGGGCAGCGCCCGAGGACGAACGCGCGTCGAA
>JABFWM010000094.1 GCA_013362195.1 Acidobacteriota bacterium | reverse complement strand
GGAGATATCAACGATGCGAGGACCTTCGTCTGTCGATAGCGCGCCGTCGGTCAGTGCTTGGTGCCTTGGTGCGGAAGGGGGGAATCTGCACGCTCCGTCCGGCCAGTGTCGCCGAGTGCCGCACCGTCCAGAATCCTTCGCGATCTCCCGCCCTTACGCCCACTGTTCGTGTTGTCCAGTGTTGGCCAGTTGTGGGGATTCGGTGGACAACTGGTGGACAACTCCCCCGAGGCAGTTCATGAAATGAGAGGCGCGCTATCGGGGCGCCTCGCCCCTGACGCGATCCGGCGCGGCCTGGCAGGAGAGTAGGCCCCCGTGCCTACGCTGACGCCCAGTCGCTCCGGACAAGAGTAAGTACACCGGCAACGGTCATTCCTGCCGCGGCTGCGGCCAGATGTTCACGTCGGTCCGCCCTACGCAACGCCACTGCCGGCCATCGTGCCAGCCAGTTGCGGCCCGCAGTTCGTTTCGGCCTGGACGTCGCGTGATCTCTACCCACTCCCAATTGACGGTCGACAAGTGTAGCCCGTGAGGCTACACTGAGCCTAGGTGCGCATTCGGACGTTCGCCCATGCCGGCCTCGAGCGGTTGTATCGGGCCGATCGGAGAACCAGTGTGCCACCAGCGGCGGTCGACAAGCTGCGGAAGATGCTCGCATTCCTTCAGGACATGGCGACCGTCGAGGAACTCCGGACGCTACCCGTGTGGAAGGCGCATCGGCTGACGGGCGACCGCAAGGGGACGTGGGCGCTGCACGTCACGGCGAACTGGCGGCTGACGTTCCGTGTGCAGGATGACGAGTTGATCGAGGTGAACCTTGAGGACTACCACTGACCGCGACCGCCGGATGCAGAACCCGCCGCACCCGGGCGCCTTCATTCGTACGGAGATTCTCGAGCCGCTCGAGCTCACGGTTACCGCGGCCGCCCGGGTGCTCGGCGTGTCGCGCCCAACGCTCTCGAGCCTCCTCAATGGCCAGGCGGATCTGTCCGGGGAGATGGCCCTGCGGCTCGAGAAGGCGTTTGGCGTCCGCATGGACACGCTCCTGCGGATGCAGGCGTCCTACGATATCGTCCGCACGCGGCAGCGCGCGAAATCGATCCGCGTGCGTCCTTATCGGCGGCGGGCCGCTTGATGCGTTTCGATCTGCGCCCCGAAGACCACACGCTGATTGAGGCAGCCCTCGACTTCGGCGACTGGCTCGCGGCGCATCCGGCTACGACCGACGACCAACGCGCCGCTATTGCGACGCTGCGGGCCGCGCTCCGCCGGCTGCCGGACGACACGCCCGAGATCCGCGATGCCGATTACAACCTCATCGTGTTGCCCGACGCGTGGCGGCGCATCTACGGTGGCAACGCCGATCGAGCGTCACTGCCCGAAACTTGGCAGCGGCGCGATCCAATCGTGGACGGTATCGCTGCCGCGGCCGCGTCCCGAGCGGGAGTGTTCGCACCTCGAGATCCACAACACCTCCACGTCTGTACTGGAGGATCCGGGCGTCGACGCGATGCCGGCGGACGCGGCCCGAGTAGATGGACACGCGCGACGTGGGCGTGTCCTCAGCTGGTTCGAGCGCAGGCCGCACGAGACGCGAGGATCGTTGGATTCTGAGCCCAATTGAACGGGGCGCCTGAGGACCGCCCGAACCGGCACTGGGCAATTTTCCTAAGGTTTTCACCGACTCACGCCGACCTGCCACCACCCCCATCCATTACCGATTGTCAGCCATTTGTCAGCCGAAAGGACCGACGCTAGGAGACGATAGACGATAGGAAACATTAGACGATAGGAAACATTAGGGCCGTCTCGCGGTTAGCATAACGCCCGTTCTCGGATTCGTTCAGCCCCTTCCCCCTTCGACGGCGCCGGCGTCGATTCCCGCCTCACGCGTCATCGATGGACGCGTCGACCGCACGCGTCCGCTCTGTCCCTACCCGCAACAAGCCGCGTATAGAGGGTCCGGAGACATCAACGACGCGAGGAACTTCGTCTGTCGATAGCGCGCCGTCGGTCAGTGCTTGGTGCCTTGGTGCGGAAGGGGGGATTCGAACCCCCACGGTATTGCTACCGCCAGCCCCTCAAGCTGGTGCGTCTGCCAGTTTCGCCACTTCCGCTCGGAGGAATGTGCCGGGTCTCCAGGCCCGGCCTGCAACAGACACGCGTCAACGGCGATGTGACGTCGTGGCCGGACTACTTTTTCGGCTGCGGCGCCGGCGGCGTCGCGGGCTGCGTCGAGGCCGGCTGCACCGGGCCACGCACGCCGCTCAGGACGGAGCCGGGGCCGCGCTGGCCGTAGATCCCGATCACGATCGCGCCGATCATGAACAGCGCGCCGAGGATCGTCGACGCACGGGTCAGGACCGTTGCGCCGGCGCGGGCGCCGAACGCGGTCTGGCTGCTGCCGCCGCCGCCGAACGCACTCGCCATGTCGCCCCCCTTGCCCTGCTGCAGGAGCACCACGAGCAGGAGCAGAAGGCACACGAGCACGTACAGGCCGACGAGCAGGTAATACACCATAAGAGGGAAATTATATCACGAGGGGCCAGCGCGAGGCCGGGCCCGTCGTCTGCGCGCGCCGCGCGGCTAGACCGCAGCCTGGGGGCGGCTGCGCGTCAGGATGTCGAAGAAACTGCGGACGTCGAGGCTGGCGCCGCCGACGAGCGCGCCATCGACGTCAGGCATCGAGACGAGCTCGCGCGCGTTGTCCGGCTTCACGCTGCCGCCGTAGATCACGTGGCACTGGTCGGCCGCGAGGCCGCCGAACCACTGCCGCAGCCGGCCGCGAATGTGCCCGTGCGCCTCGGCCGCCTGCTGCGGCGTCGCGTTGCGGCCGGTGCCGATCGCCCACACCGGCTCGTACGCGATGACGAGTCCGGCGATCTGATCCGCATTGAGACCGTCGAGCCCGTCCTTGAGCTGACGATCGAGCACCGCGAACGTCTGTCCGCCTTCCCGTTCCTCGAGCGTCTCGCCGATGCACGCGATGGCGGTGAGATGCGCGGCCAGCGCCGCCGTGAGCTTGCGGTTGACGGTTTGATCGGTGTCACCGAACAGCCGACGCCGTTCGGAGTGGCCGATGATCACGTACTCGGCCCCGGCCTCCTTGATCATCGGCGCGCTCACTTCGCCGGTGAACGCCCCTTCGCGCTCCCAGTACAGGTTCTGCGCGGCGACGCCGATGTTCGACGCGTGCGCCGCGTCGGCCACCGCGCGCAGCGCCGTGAACGGCGGCGCGATGACGATCTCGACGTCGTGCACGTCCTTGGCCATGACGCGCAGCTCTTTCACGAACGCGACCGCCTCGTGCACGGTCTTGTACATCTTCCAGTTCGCCGCGATGAATGGTGTCCGCATAGTTGTACCGGGCTCAGCTCTCAGCCGTCGGCTCTCAGCTGTCAGCTGTCAGCTGTCAGCTGTCAGCTGTCAGCTGTCAGCTTAAGTCCTGAGCCCTGAGCCGTGAGCCCTGCGTGAGTCCTGAGTCCTAAGCCGTGAGCCCTTACTTATTCGCAATCGCCGCGACGCCCGGAAGTTCGCGGCCGCCCAGGAACTCGAGCGACGCCCCGCCGCCGGTCGAGACGTGCGTGATCCGGTCGGTGACGCCGGCCTTCGCCACCGCCGCGATCGAATCGCCGCCGCCGATCACCGTCGTGCCTTTCACGGACGCGACCGCCCTGGCGACTTCAATCGTGCCCCTGGCGAACTGATCGATCTCGAACACGCCCATCGGGCCGTTCCAGATCACCGTCTTCGCGCCGGCAATGACGTCGCGATACGCCGCGATGGTCTTCGGCCCGATGTCGAGCCCCATCCGGTCGCCGATCGCCTGATCGCCGACGGCCAGCACCTCGGAGGGGACGCCCGCTTCCAGCCTGGGCGCGACGACGTGGTCGGAGGGCAGCTCGAAGCGCAGGTTGCGTGCCTTCGCGCGCGCTTCGATCTCGCGGGCGGCGCCGACGAGCTCCTCTTCGACGAGCGACTTGCCGACCGGAAGGGTGCGGCCCTTGAAGAACGTGTAGGCCATCGCGCCGCCGATGAGCAGCGCGTCGACCCGCGGCACCAGATTCTCGATCACTTCGAGCTTGTCCGACACTTTCGCGCCGCCGAGAATCGCGGCGAACGGACGGTCGGGACGCTCGAGCACCTTCCCGAGGTGCTCGAGCTCCGCCGCCATGAGGAACCCGGCGGCGGACTCTTTCACGTGGCGCACGACGCCCTCCGTCGAGGCGTGCGCGCGATGCGCCGACCCGAACGCGTCGTTGACATACACGTCGGCCAGCGACGCGAGCGCCTTCGCGAATGCCGGATCGTTCTTTTCTTCTTCGCCGTGGAAGCGGAGGTTCTCGAGCAGCACCACGCCGTTGGCGCCGGCCTGGCGGATCGCGCGCTGCGCCGGCTCGCCGATGCAGTCGTCCGCGAACACGACGGTCCGTCCGATCAGCTCGGACAGCCGCGTCGCGGCCGGCTTCAGCGAGAACTCCGGATTCGGCTTGCCCTTCGGGCGCCCGAGGTGCGAGCAGAGGATCAACGGCGACGCGCCGTGGTCGATCGCGTAGGTGATCGACGGCAGCGACGCGCGGATGCGCGTGTCGTCGCTGATAACGCCGTTCTTGATCGGCACGTTGAAATCGACGCGCATCAGCACGCGCCGACCCTTCAGCTCGAGATCGGTGATGCTCCGCTTCGCCACTACAGCCCTTTCTTGACGATGTGGCGGACGAGATCGACGCAGCGCGACGAGTAGCCCCACTCGTTGTCGTACCACGACAGCGTCTTGACGAAGTCGCCGTCCATGACCTTCGTGTACGCCGAATCGATGATCGACGAGTAGGGGTTGCCGCGGAAATCGACCGAGACGAGCGCGGCGGTCTCGTACTGGAGCAGGCCCTTCAGCGGCCCGTCGGCCGCTTCCTTGAACGCGGCGTTGACCTCTTCGGGCGTCGTCTTCTTGTCGACGAGCGCCGCGAGGTCGACGACCGACACGTTCGGCGTCGGCACGCGCATCGCGAAGCCGTCGAGACGGCCCTTCAATTCCGGCATCACTTCGCCGACCGCCAGGGCCGCGCCGGTGGTCGTCGGGATCATCGACAGCGCCGCCGCGCGCGCCCGCCGCAGGTCCTTGTGCGGCAGGTCGAGCAGCTGCTGATCGTTGGTGTAGGAGTGGATGGTCGTCATCCAGCCCTTCTTGATCCCGAACCGTTCGTGCAGCACCTTCGCCATCGGCGCCAGGCAGTTGGTCGTGCACGACGCGTTCGAAATGATGTGGTGCGCCTTCGGGTCGTACCTGTCGGCGTTGACGCCGAGGACGACCGTGATGTCCGGCTTCTTGGCCGGTGCGGTGATGATGACCTTCTTGGCGCCGGCGGCCAGATGTTTGGCCGCCGCGTCGCGGTCGGTGAAGAGGCCCGTGGACTCGAACACCACCTCGACGCCGAGATCCTTCCACGGCAGCTGCGCGGGATCCTTGACCGAGAGCACCTGGAATTCATCGCGGTCGACCTTGATCTTGTCGCCGCTCGCGCTGATGTCCGCCTTCAGGTTCCCGAGGATCGAATCGTATTTGAGCAGGTGCGCGAGCGTCGCGGCGTTGGTCAGGTCGTTCACCGCCACGAAATCGAGGTCGCCCGAGCCGAGCGACGCGCGCATGATGTTCCGGCCGATGCGGCCGAATCCGTTGATACCGACTTTGATGGCCATCTAGTCCTCCGACACACCCAAACGATTGATTCTAGTGAACGGCTTGCGCGGGGGTCAAACCCTTCGCTACAGTAGCGGCGGATCTCACGGATCACACAGGGTCAATCCTCCGGTGGTCTGCGCGCGCCCATGTACGCGCTCTACAGCGTCCTCATCGTCACGTTCTTCCTGGTCATGTCGCCGTATCTGGCGTGGCAGGCGGTCCGCTATCGCAAATACATCGGCAACCTGCGGCAGCGGCTGGGATATCTGCCGATCTCGTTCAACCTCGACGGCGACGAATCGATCTGGATTCACGCCGTCTCGGTCGGCGAGGTGCTCACGGCGCGCGCGCTGCTGCCGCACCTCCGCGAGCGCTATCCGCGCCTGCGCCTCTTCGTCTCCACCACGACGATGACCGGCCAGCAGGTCGCGCGCAGCAACCTGCAGCACGTCGACGAGGTCTTCTACTTCCCCTTCGATCTGGGGTTCATCGTCGCCCGCACGCTGCAGCTGGTGAAGCCGCGGCTGTTCATCATGATGGAGACCGAGATCTGGCCGAACCTGCTGCGGGCGTGCCGGCGGAGCGGGGTGAAGACGGTGCTGGTCAACGGACGGATCTCCGCGCGGTCGTACCCGCGCTATCGATTCGCGCGGCCGTTCTTCCGCCGCGTGCTCGCCGACGTCGACCGCTTCTGCATGCAGAGCGAGGAATCCGCCCGGCGGATCGTCGAGATGGGCGCCCATCCCGAGCGTGTCGTGGTCAGCGGCAGCCTCAAGTTCGATTCGCTCGAGGTCCCGGGCACCGGCCACGATCGCGCGCGCAGCCGCGTGCTGCGCTTCTTCCGCATCGGCAGCGGCCGGCCGGTGATCATCGCGGCCAGCACGCTGCCAGGGGAGGAGGAGCCGGTCGTCGAGGCGTTCCAGCGGATCCGCGCGCGGCTGCCGCAGACTTTGTTGATCATCGCGCCGCGCAAGCCCGAACGGTTCGACGAAGTGGAGCAGATCGCGCGGCGCGCCGGGTGGAACGTCGCCCGCCGCACCGAGCTGCGCGTCGACGCCGAGCCGCGCCACGACGTCGTGGTGCTCGACACGATCGGCGAGCTCGCGCAGGTCTACCAGGTCGCGACCGCCGTCTTCGTCGGCGGCAGCCTCGTCGATCAAGGCGGGCACAACATCCTCGAGCCCGCGGTGTTCGGCAAGGCCATCGTGTTCGGGCCGCACATGCAGAACTTCGCCGAGATCGCCCGCGCGTTCCTCGATCACGACGCGGCCATCCAGGTGCGGACGCCGCGCGAACTGGAGCACGCGCTGCTCGGGCTCCTCAACGATCCGGTGCGCCGCGCCAGTCTCGGCGCCGCGGCGCGGGCGCTCGTCGAAGCGAATCGCGGCGCCCGCACCAGGACGATGTCGGCCATCGCGCAGATCATGCCGCCGCAGCACTCCGGCAACGTCAGGCCGTTCCGGATCGTCCACTGACGCGTGGATCCCCTGTCGAGCCTCTACGCGGCCGTCGCACGCTCCCGGCGGCGGGCCTACGCGGCGCATCCCGATCGCCGCCGCCGTCTCGCCAGGCCCGTGATCAGCATCGGCAACGTCGCGGTCGGCGGACGCGCGAAGACGCCGCTGACCGTCACGATTGCGGCGGCGCTGCTCGCCAACGGCGAGCGCCCCGCGGTGCTCAGTCGTGGCTACGCGCGGCGGGTCACCGACGACGACGCGGTCGTCGTCCGCGATCCCGGGGGGTTGCGCGCGGACGTCGATCGCGCCGGCGACGAGCCGATGATGATCGCGCGGCAGCTCGAGGGCGTGGTGGTCGTCACCTGCGCGGATCGGTATGTCGCCGGCCGGCTCGCCGAGGATCGGTTCGGCAGCACCGTCCACGTGCTCGACGATGGCTTCCAGCATTTCCGGCTGCATCGCGACATCGACCTCGTCGTCATCGCGCGCGACGATCTCGAGGATCCCCGGACGCTGCCGTTCGGCCGCCTGCGCGAGCCGGTCGACGCGATCCGCGGCGCCGACGCGGTGATTGCGCTCGACGACGCGCCGGTGCAGGGCCTCGCGCCCGGCCGTCCGATCTGGCCGGCGCGGCGAACGCTGGAAGGCGCGCGCCTCGTCGAGCCGTACGGCGCCCCCGCGCAGCCGTCATCCGGTGCGGTGGTCGCCGTCGCCGGCATCGCGCGCCCCCGGCGGTTTTTCGCCGACCTGCGGGCCGCCGGCTGGCCGATCGCCCGCGAGATCGGGTTTCGCGATCATCATGCGTACTCGGCGGGCGACCTCGCGCACATCTTCGACGCGGCACGCGCGGAGGGGGCGGCGCTGGTGGTGACCACCGAAAAGGACCTCGTGCGTCTGTTGCCGTTCCGGCCGTTTCCCCTCGCGGTCGCCTGGGTGCCGATGACCGTACGCATCGAGCCGGCGGACGCGTTCGAGGCATGGCTCATGACGGCCCTCGACGAGGCGCGGCGGGGCGGCCGATGACCTCAGGCCACGCGCTCGAGCGACGTCGCGTGACGCTGCTGCACCGGCTCGAATACGCGGCGGTGCTCGCGGTCCGCGGCCTGCTGCGCAGGCTGCCGATGCGTGCGGTGCTCGCGGCGGGCACGCTGCTCGGCCGCGCCTTCCACGCCGTCGATCGCAGCCATCGCCGGCTCGCGCTGAGCAATCTGGCAGCGGCGTTTCCCGTCCGCTCGCCGCAAGAGCGGCAGGCCATTGCCCGCGAGATGTTCGCGCACTTCGGCCGCCTGCTCGCGGTGCTGCTGAAGTTCAGCACGATGACCCCGCAGGAGATGCTCGCGCGCGTCGAGTTCGAGGGCCACGAGCGCGTGCTCGCGGCGCATGCGCAGGGCCGCGGCGCGCTGCTGTTCACCGGGCACTTCGGCTTCTGGGAAATCAACGCGCTGGTGCATGCGCTGACGCTCCATCCGATCGCCGTGATGGCGCGGCCGCTCGACAATCCGCTGCTCCACGATCTGCTGGAGCGGGTGCGGCGGCGTACCGGCAATGCGGTGATCTACCGCCGCGGCGCGCTGCGCCGCGTGCTGCGCACGCTGGCCGGCAATCAGGCCGTGGCGCTGCTCATCGATCAGCACATTCACACCGATGCCGTCTACGTGGACTTCTTCAATCGTCCGGCGGCGACGACCGCCGCGCTCGCGGCGATTGCGCTGCGGACGGGCGCGCCAGTCATCCCGGTGTTCGCGCTGCCCCTGCCGGGCGGACGGTTCCGCATGGTCTACGAGCATGCCGTCGACGCGCCGGACGCCGACGATCCGGACGCGATTCGCGATTTCACGCAGCGCTGCACCGACGTCCTCGAGATGTACGTCCGCCGATATCCGCAGCTGTGGCTGTGGATGCATCGCCGCTGGCGCGACGTGGAGCCGTCCGAGGTGAAAGGCATGTTCCCGGCAGCGGCAAGCGGCGACGAGAGCGGCGACGATGGCTCATGATTTCGCCGCTGCATCGCGGGTGATCGTTCGAGTGCCGAACTGGCTGGGCGACGCGGTGATGGCGGTACCCGCGATCGTGGCCTTGCGGCGGCACGCCGAAGGCGCGCTGATTCTGGCGGCCCGGCCGGCCATCGCGCCGCTCTTCGAGGAAGAGACCGGCGCGGCGCCAGACGAGATCGTCGCGGTGGACGAGCGCCGCGAGCTCGAGCAGCTGCGCGCCGCCCGCGGCGACGCGATCGTGCTGCTGCCCAACTCGTTTCGAAGCGCATGGACGGCGCGTCGCGCCGGCATCCGCGAGCGCGCCGGCTATGCCGCAGCGGGCCGCGGCTGGCTCCTGACGCGGGCCGTCCGGCGGCCGCGCGAGCGGGTGCACCAGGTCGAGTACTATCGCGCGCTCGTGCGCGGCCTCGGTATAGACGGCGCAGACGGGCCGCCGCACGTGTCGATCCGGCCCGTCACACGCCAGGCGGCGGACGTGCTGCTGCGCACCGCGGGCATTGCCGACGGAGATCGCCTGGTCGGGTTCGCGCCGGGCGCGGCCTACGGCCACGCCAAGCGCTGGCCGCCCGATCGCGTCGCGCGCGTGATCGCGCAGCTCACGTCGACGCACGGCGTCGCTGCCGTGCTGCTCGGCGCGGGCGCCGACCGCGCCACAGGCCGTGAGATAGAATCATCACTGCCCGCCGGCACGCGCGTCGTCAATCTGATCGGCCGGACGACGCTGCGGGCGCTGGCAGGAGTGATCGCGCGCTGCGCCGCATTCGTGTCGAACGATTCGGGTGCCATGCACCTGGCGGCGGCGCTGGGCGTGCCGCTCACCGCCATCTTCGGTCCGACCGACGAACGCGTCACGTCGCCGTCGTCGCGCGGGCCGGCCGACGTGATCCTGAGGCAGGTGTTCTGCCGCCCGTGCATGCTGCGCGAATGCCCGATCGACCATCGCTGCATGAAGCGGATTTCGGTTGACGATGTCGCCGCCTCGGTGGCGCGGCATCTCGGCGCTTCGTGAGGCTCGCAACGTTCGTGACATCGCGCCCTGCAGTCTTTCTCGACCGCGACGGTACATTGATTGAAGAAGCGGGCTATCTCGATCGGCTCGAGCGGCTGGTGTTCTATCCGTTCAGCGTCGACGCGGTGCGGCTGCTCAATCGCACGACTCTCGCGGTGGTCGTCGTCACCAACCAGGCCGGCGTAGCGCGGGGCATCTTCCACGAATCATTCGTCGCTGACGCGCACCGTCATGTGAGCGAGACGCTGGCCCGCGGCAGCGCGAAGGTCGACGGGTTCTATTACTGTCCGCATCATCCCGAGGCGAGCATCGAGGCGTACCGGATTGCCTGCGACTGCCGCAAGCCGCAGCCCGGTCTGCTGCGGCGTGCCGCGCGCGAGCTGCAGCTCGATCTCTCGCGGTCCTTCGTCATCGGCGATCGCTGGCACGATCTCCAGGCGGGGGCCGCCGTGGGGGCGCGCGGGATCCTCGTGCGCACCGGATACGGCCGCACCGAAGAGGCCGCCCCCAGACGCGATCTGACGCCCGCGGCGGTCGTCGACAATCTCATCGAAGCCGTGTCGTGGATACTGCGCGCCGCGTGATGCCGGGCACCGATCGCTCGCGCCTGCTGGCGCTCATCGACCGCTTGAAAGGCCGTCGCATCGTCGTCGCCGGCGACCTCATTGCGGACGAATTCATCTACGGGCAGATCGCGCGCGTGTCCCGGGAAGCGCCGGTGCTGATCCTGAATTACGACTCGACGGAGATCGTGCCCGGCGGCGCCGGGAACGCCGCCGCCAACGCGGCGGCGCTCGGCGGGACGGTGCGCGCGATCGGCCTTGCCGGCCGTGACGACACCGGACGCCGCCTGCTCGACACCCTCGAGCGGCGGCGCGTCGACGTCACCGGCGTCGCGCGGCCGGCCAGCTATCGCACGCCGACGAAGACGCGCATTCTCGCCGGCGGCATCCATTCCGCGAAACAGCAGGTGGTGCGCATCGACCGCGCCGCGGCGGCTGCTGCTGACGATGCGGCGCGCGTGGCGTTCAACCGCCGGGTGCTTCGCGCGGTCAAGAGCGCGGACGC
>JABFWM010000375.1 GCA_013362195.1 Acidobacteriota bacterium | reverse complement strand
ACGCGAGCCTACGCGCGCCGGCTCCGCCGGCGCGCGCCAAACACGCGAGCGGCGTGGAGCCAGCGGCGCAGCGCTGGCGTAACGAAGCGAGCCTAAGCGAGCCGGCTCCGCCGGCGAGCGCCAAACAAAGGGCAGGAACCGTTTGGTTTCCTGCCCTTTAACTTGTACAATTGAGGTTCACGTGTCCACGAGCACTTTCCGGCTGCACTACATCGCGAAGACCGCTGCGGGTGTCCCGCGGGACCTCGTCAATACCTTCATCAGCGCCAAGCTCCATCCGATCCGACCCACCGTGCTCATCTACAACTGCACGTGGGTCTGCGATGCGAAGTGCACGATGTGCAGCAACTGGAAATGGGGCAACCGGAAGGAAGACCTGACGCTCGAGCAGCTCGAACCGGTGATGGACTCGCCGTTCTGGGGCGCCGTCGAGAACCTGAACATCTCAGGCGGTGAGCCGACCACGCGGCTCGACCTGCCGCAGATGGTCGAGATGTTTCACCGCCGGCTGCCGCGTCTCCGCAAGATCGGGATCAACACGACCGGCCTGACGCCGGCCCGCGCGATCCCGATGCTGACGAAGATCGTGAAGTTCTGCGCCGACAAGGATCTGCTGCTCAGCATCCGCGTCTCGCTCGACGGCATCGGCGACGTGCACAACCAGGTGCGCGCGGTGAAGAACGGCTTCGACAAGGCCTCGAAGACGATTGACGCGATGCAGGCGCTCGCGAAGGAGCACGAGCACTTCCAGTTCGGCATCGCCTCGACCATCTTCGCCACGAACATGGAAGACGCCGAGAACATCCTCGCCTGGGCCCGCACCAAGGGGCTGGACGTCGTCTTCAACATGCTGCGCTTCACCGACGCGATGCTCCACAACAAGGAGCTGCAGGAGAAGATCGGCTTCCGCGCGCGCGAAGAAGAGTTCATGCGCACCTTCTTCATCGATCGCGTGAAGGAAGAGTCCGTCCTGAGCGGCCAGTCGTTCATGTACCTGCACTACGCGGACATGATTGCGAACGGCTATCACCGGACGATGCCGTGCCCGTTCCAGAGCCAGGGCCTGCTGCTCAATCCGAACGGGGACCTGCACTACTGCGAGAACTCGCAGAAGATCGGCAACGTGCTCGACGCATCCGCGGAATCGCTCTACTACGCCGCGGAGAACCTGCGGCACCGGCAGCACATCAAGGACGAGGTCTGCCCGACCTGCCTCAGCCCGTGCCAGGTGAACGTCGGCGCGATGAAGCAGTTCGTCCCGTACGCCAGGTTCCTGAAGCGCGCCTACGCGGTCAAGCGCGATCCGGCGCGGCACATCGACACGTTGCCGCAGCCTGTGGGGCAGTAGACCCGGCCGCCCGGCCGGACCACGTGTGAGCGCCTCGCGCCTCGTCCGCCTCGTCGTCGCCGTCGGCCTGACGGCCATCGTCCTCTATCGATCCAATCCCGCTCACATCGTCCGCGCCGCCGCTACCGCGGATCTCCGCTGGATCGCCGCGGCCATCGCGCTCGTGCTGATCGATCGCACGTTGATGGCGCTGCGGTGGATCGACCTGCTGACCGCGGTCACGGCGGGCTCGCGGCCCCGCTTCCCCATCGTGCTGAGAATTTTTTTCGTGAGCTCGTTCGTCAGCAACTTCGTCCCGAGCGTCGCGGCCGATCTCTACCGCGCGTATGCGCTGGCGCGGCATGACGTGCGTCTCGCGGAGTCCGCCGCCTCCGTGTTGATGGACCGTGTGCTCGGCGTGCTCTCGATGGTGCTGGTGGGCCTTGCGGCGCTCCCCTTCGCGCGCGAGATTGCCTCGGATCGCGGGTTGCTCGCCGGATTGGGCACGGCCTTTCTGGGGTGCGCAGCGGCAGGCGCTGTCGTGTTCAGCGAACGCGCCGCCGGCACGCTCGTGTCCCTGGCCGCTGCCGTGCCGTGGCGTCCGCTCCAGCGCGCCGCGGCGTCGCTGACGGACGCGGTGCGCCGCTATGCGCACCACCATGGCGCGATGCTGCGCGTGCTCCTGATGTCGATTGCAGTGCAGGCGATCCGCGTCGTGCAGGCCTGGTGCCTCGGCCGTTCGCTCGACATCGATCTGCCGCTCGCCATCTACTTCGCGCTGGTACCCGCGATTCTGCTCGTCATGCAGCTGCCGATCACCGTCAACGGGATCGGGACGACGCAGTGGGCGTTCGACGCGCTGTTCGTCCCGAGAGGGGCCGCGGCGGCGCCGGTGTTCGCCGTGTCGGTGCTGTTTCTGGCGCTGGGGGTGATCGGCAGTCTGCCGGGCGGCGTGCTGTACGCGCTTGGCGAGCCCGTCCGCGCCGTCGACTCTCCCGCCCCGTGATGGCCGTCATTCTCTACGGACTGCTGTTCGCGGTGGCCGTCGTACCGGGCCTGCCGCTTGGATTCGCGCTGTTCGGGCGCCGCCATGCCGGCGGATGGATTGTAGGCGCGGCGCTCGGGTACGTGGTGACCGCGCTCGCCATCTGGGTGCCGCTCCATCTTGGCGCGCCAGGGCCGCTCGCGTTCGCGATCTCGTGGTCGGTCGCCGTGGCGCTGACGTGGCTGGTCACGCGCGGCCTTCCGTCTCCGCTCGTGACGGCGCCGCCCTGGACGCGGCGCGAGCTGGCGGCGCTCGCGTCGGTGTGGCTCGTGACGCTCGTCATTGCCGTGCCGCCCTTCGCCCGCGCCGGCGCCACGGATGCTCAGGGCAACCGCTACTACCGCGCCTACTTCACCGCCGATTTCGTCTGGCACACCGCGCTGACTGCCGAAGTGATGAAGGGCGCGTCGCCGCCGCGGAATCCGTACCTCGCGAACCGCCCGATTCATTACTACTGGACCTACTTCCTGATTCCCGCGGCCGCGGCGGACGCGGGCGTGCGCGCGCTGACCGACGTCGAGCTGTGCCTCAAGGTGAACGGCGTCGCGGTCGCGCTGCTCTTCGTGTCCTCGATCTATTTGTGCGCGTGGACGGCGGTGCCGCGGACATGGGCGGTGGCCGCCGCGGTCGGCCT
>JABFWM010000232.1 GCA_013362195.1 Acidobacteriota bacterium | reverse complement strand
CCTCACGCCGTCTCGCGAGGCGCGAGCGGAGCGGCGCGGCCGATGGGGGCCGGCCCGCACGGAGCGGAGCGAGCCTGGCCGGGTGCAGGCTCCCCGTCCATTCACGAGAAGCCGACGGCATGAAGCTGCTCTGGTTGAACGCGGGTCTGCTGCTGCCGCTCGACAAAGGCGGCAAGCTTCGCACGTGGCACATCATGCGGCACCTCGCCGCGCGCCACGAGATCACGTATCTCGCCTTCGCGGAGCCGGCGCAGACCGCGGCGGATCGCGACGGGATGCGGGAAGTGAGCGCGCGCCTGGAGACCGTGCCGCGGACCGACGCCGCGAAGGGCACCTGGCGGTTCTACGCCGATGCGGCGCGCTACGTCGTCGATCCGGTGCCGTACGCGGTGGCGAAATACCGTTCGGCCGCGTATCGCGCGCGCCTCGAGCAGCTGCTCGCGGCCGGACGGTTCGACGCGGTCGTCTGCGACTTCCTGCCGCCGGTCGTCAACCTCCCGCAGCGCCTGCCCTGCCCGTCGATCCTCTTCACGCACAACGTCGAAGCCGAGATATGGCGGCGGCACGCGGACAACGCCGGCAACGCGGTGTCGCGGCGGCTGCTCGCGCAGCAGTGGCAGCGCATGCTGCGCTTCGAGCGCGAGGCGCTCGCGCGGTTCGATCTCGTCCTCGCGGTCTCGGACGCGGATCGCCAGACGTTCGAGCGGCTGTACCCGAACAGCCTGAAGGCGCCGGTGCACGTCGTGCAGACGGGCGTCGACACGTCCTTCTTCACGCCGCACGCGAGCACGCCCGACCGCGCCCATCTGGTGTTCACGGGCTCGATGGACTGGCTGCCGAACGAAGACGGGGTCGTCTATTTCTGCCGCGAGATCCTGCCGCTCATTCGCGCGCAGGAACCGACGGCGACGTTCAGCATCGTCGGACGATCACCGACGCCGGCCGTGAGACGCCTCGCCGCGGAACATGGCGTCGAGGTCACGGGCCGCGTCGACGACGTGCGGCCGCATATCGCGCGGGGCGCGGTGTACGTGGTGCCGCTGCGGATCGGCGGCGGGACGCGGTTGAAGATCTTCGAGGCGATGTCGATGGCGAAGGCCGTCGTCTCGACGGCGATCGGCGCCGAGGGCTTGCCGGTGACGCCGGGGCGCGACGTGATCATCGCGGATGAACCCGAGCGCTTCGCCGCCGGCGTCGTGCGGCTGATCCGCGATCGGCCGGCGCGTCAGGCCGTCGAACAGGCCGCCCGCCGGCTCGTCGTCGAGCGCTACGACTGGTCGGCGGTGGCGACGGACTTCGAAGACGCGGTCGAAGGTGCGGCGGCAGCGGGCAGGGGAACGCCGGACGCAGGGGCGGAAGACGGACCTACGAGGGCAGACGAGTCGGAGCGGCGTGCCATCGCGTAATGCGCCACGCCCGGGATCAGCAAGTGGAGGCACAGCGGTGAACGTTTCGGTATTTGGCCTTGGATATGTCGGCAGCGTCTCGGCGGCGTCGTTCGCGGCGGACGGCCACACCGTCGTCGGCGTCGACGTGAACGCCGACAAGGTGGCAAGCCTCAACGAGGGGCGCAGCCCGATCGTCGAGAAAGGGCTCGACGCGTTGATTCGCGACAACGCCGCCAGCGGACGTCTGCGCGCGACGACGAGCACCGCTGAAGCGGTCCACGCGACCGACCTGTCGCTCATCTGCGTCGGCACCCCAAGCCGGAAGAACGGCAGCCTCGATCTGGCGTATCTCGAGCGCGTCGCGGAGCAGATCGGCGAGGCGCTGCGCGACAAGGACGCCTACCACGTGGTCTGCGTGCGCAGCACCGTGCTTCCCGGAACGACGCACGACGTGGTGATTCCCGCGCTCGAACGCGCGTCGGGCAAGAAGTACGGCGCCGGGTTCGGCGTCACCGTCAACCCGGAGTTCCTGCGCGAGGGCACCGCCATTCACGATTTCCGGAACCCGCCGCTGACGCTCGTCGGCCACAATTACCGGTCCGACGCCGAGCCGACCCAGGCGCTCTACGCCAAGGTCGAGGCGCCGATGATCACGACCAGCATCCGTACCGCGGAAATGATCAAGTACGCGAGCAATACGTGGCACGCGCTGAAGGTCACCTTCGCGAACGAGGTCGGCAATCTGTGCAAGCGGCTGAAGATCGACAGCCACGAAGTCATGGACATCTTCTGCCGCGACGAGAAGCTGAACCTCTCCGCGTACTACATGAAGCCCGGCTTCGCGTTCGGCGGATCGTGCCTGCCGAAGGACGTGCGGGCGATGCAGTACCGCGCGAAGGAAGTGGATCTCGAGATGCCGGTGATCCAGTCGATCCTGAGCAGCAATCAGCTGCAGATCCAGCACGCGATCGACGAGATCGTCGACACCGGGAAGAAGCGCGTCGGCCTGCTCGGCTTCAGCTTCAAGGCGGGCACCGACGACCTGCGCGAGAGCCCGATCGTCATCCTCGCGGAGGCCCTCCTCGGCAAGGGCTACCAGTTGTGCATCTACGACAGGAACGTGTCGATCGCGCGGCTGGTCGGCGCCAACAAGGATTACATCAACAAGCAGATTCCCCACCTCTCGTCGCTGCTCTCGGAATCGATCGACGAGGTGCTGGACGCGTCCGACGTGATTGTCGTCGGCAACGCGGCGCCGGAATTCGAGGACGCGCTCATGCGCACGCGGCCGGACCACATCATCCTGGATCTGGTGCGCGTGAAGAAGGAGCGCCCGCGCATTCCCGCGGACTACCGCGGCATCTGCTGGTAGTTACGGTCTGAGCTTCAGGAACCTCGCCAACGTCTCCCAGATGAACGGGAGACTCGCGGTCAGCTGGTGGTCGTCGTCGAGCAGGTGCAGCTCGACGTTCGGCCGCCGGCGCGCCCATGCCCCCACCGTCTGCGGATCGACGGCATCGTCGCGCGTACCCTGAAACACGAGTGTCGGCACACGCACGTCGGCGTCGGCCACCGGATATTGCTGCGCGTCCTGGTACAGCTCGTAATGGACCGGCACGACGCGG
>JABFWM010000545.1 GCA_013362195.1 Acidobacteriota bacterium | reverse complement strand
GATCGGTGGTCGCCATCCCGCATCGATAGCACACGATCGCCTTGTCAGCGATCTCCGTCCCGCACTGCCGGCACTGCATCCCGTGATTGTAGCGGATGCCGCGTCGGCGACGGCCGGCCGTGCTGACGCTGCGCTACGCCTTTCTCATCACCAGCGGCCGCACCGCGGCCATCAGCGCGAGCACGACGCCGAACGTGCAGACGATCGTTGCGCCCGTCGGCAGATCGAGCTGCAGCGACAGCCAGACGCCGAGCGCCGACACGACCGTGCCCATCGTCCAGCCGATGGCGAGCCGCTTGCCGATGTGTTCCGCGTACAGCATCGCGGCGACCGAGGGCACGATCAGATAGCAGAACACGAGCAGCACGCCGGCGATCGCCACCGAGGAGGTGACCACGAAGCCGAACGACGCGTAGAACAGAAAGTCCCACAGCCGGTAATTGAGGCCCGTCGACTCCGGGTCGTGGTGGCTCAGCGAGATCGCCAGGAACGGCTTGCGGAAGCGGTAATGAAACAGGCCGATCGCGCCGTAGAGGACGGCCGTCTTGATCACCTCGTGCCAGGACACCGCGAGGATGTTGCCGACGAGCATGTCTTTCAGGTGCTCGGACTCGGAGGTCGCCTTGCTCATCGCGAGGATGGACGCCGCCGACGCAATCGCGTAGCAGATCCCGATGATGGCCTCCTGCGGGATGCGCGAACGCTTGACGCGCAGCATCGAGAAAATCGCCGCGCCGATGAACGTGAAGCCGAGACTGATCCAGTAGACGACCGGCGCGTGCGGGTCGCCGCCGGACACGGGGAGCAGGATCGCGATCGTCGCGCCCAGCGCCGCGATCTGCGCGAGCGAGAGGTCGACGAAGATGACCCCCCGCTCCACGACGTGGACCCCGAGGTAGGCGTGAATGCCCGTCAGGATCAGGCTGGCCACGAATGGCGCGGCCAGGAACTCCAGCACCGTCATGTCCATGCTATCTGGCCCCAGTCTCCTTGACGGCGGTGACGAGCATGTTCAGGTCGGTGTCGAACAGCTTGAAATAGTCCGTCGCAGCCGGCACGCCGCCGACCGACGGCGGCAGGACGAGCACCTTCGCGCCGGTCTGCGAGGCGATCGAGTTCGGCGTCTTCAGATCGAAGTACGGCTCGACGATGATGATCTTCACGTGCTGCGTCCGCATGGCGTTGATGACTTCGAGCGTGTGCTGCGGCGTCGGCGGGATGCCCGGCTTCGGCTCGACGTAGCCCACGACGTCCAGGCCGAAGGCGTCGGCGAAGTTCGGCCAGGAGCGATGGTAGGTCACGACCTTCAGCCCCTTGTAGGGCGCCATCGTGGCCTTCCAGCGCTGCTCAGCCGCGGTCAGGCGCTGCTCGAAATCGGCCTCGCGCTGCTGGTAGTACGCGGCGTTGGCGCCGTCGAGTTCCGCCAGCTTCGCCTGGATCGCTTTCGCCGCGCGCCGCCCGTTCTCCGGATCGAGCCAGTAGTGCGGGTTGCCCAGCGGGTGCACGTCGCCCATCGCGCGCGTGATCTGGCCGGTCGGCAGTTCGAGGATTTTCGCGGTCAGCGAGGCGTCCAGATATCCCTGCGCGCCGGCCTGAATCCTGGCGTTGCGGCTCTGGGTGATGAGCGGCGGCAGCCAGCCGATCTCGAGATCGCGGCCGACGACGATCAGCAGGTCCGCTTTGTTGAGGAGCAGCACGAAGCTGGGTTTCGCTTCGACGAAGTGCGGGTCCTGATACCCCTTCGCCAGCGCATCGATCCTGATCTTGTCGCCGCCGACTTCCTGCGCGATCGACGCGAGGTCCTGCGTCGCCGCAACGACGCGAAGCGCGGCGCGCGCCGGCGCGGCGGTGAGGAGAATCGCGGCGATCGCCGCGGTCACGAACGTGGCCAGTCGTTTCATAGGGACCTTCCGCTCAGAACACGTGCGCGCCGTGCGCGCCGATGGAAAACAGGAACTGGAACAGCAGCTCGTTGGCGGTCGGACCGTCGGCGTAGTTGACGCGCCGCAACTGCCCGCGAACCTGGCTGAACTCGCTCGGCCAGTAGGTCAGCAGCAACGATCCGCTGGTGTCGCGCAGCGACGGGTCCGCCGCACGATCGGAGAAGTCGTAACGGGCGCCCGCGAACCAGCGGCGCGCGAACTGGTATTCGCCGCTCGCGTAGGCGCCGAACGCGTTCGCCTGCGCCGGCTGCTGGTCGCGCCGGCTCCAGAACAACTCGGTGCGCGCGATGAAGCGGCGATAGATGGCGCGGCGAAGCGGCCGGTACCGGAAGGTCGCGTCGATGCCGTAGACCTTCGTCGTGAAGTCCGGCCCCACGTCGTTGTGGCCGTAGGCGAACGACGTTCCGACGTCCAGGTTCGTCCCTTCCGTGAGATCGCGATAGCCGCGCAGCCGGCCGATGTAAGTGAGATTGCCGCGCTTGTGGCTCGTAAACAGATCGTTGCTGCCGGCGTAGACCTCGCCGGTCGCTTCGAGGAACAGCACCGGATTCAGAATCAGCTTCGACACCGAGATTCCCGAATCGTTCAACCCTTCGTCGCCGCCGAGCAGGTTGACCATCGGGAGCGGCGCGTCCACCCACGGCAGCACGTGGCTGTGCATCGTGTTGACCTTGCCGAACTGCGCCTTCATCTTGCCGACCTTCGCGAGCAGCCCGCCCGGCAGCGTCGGAAACGTGATGAAGCCTTCTTCGACGTCGAGGCCCTTGGGGCTCGCGGCAAGGAAGAAATCCGCGCGGGCGTAGGGATCGACGATGGCCTGGAAGCTCACTTCGGCCTCGTCGAGTCCGAGCGCCGGGATCGGCTCGACCTCGTTTCTGCCGGCGGCGCCAATGAAGTTGCCGATGACGGCCATGTCGGGATTGAAGATCTTCGACAGCGCCGACGTGTTGCCGTAGACCGGCAGCGAACCTTCCGGTCCGCCCGCGCCGGCGGCGCCGGGTGGAATGGCCACGCCCCCGGTCGGCGCCTGCGCCGTCGTCGGCGGCACGGCGGGTGGCTGCGGTTGCGCCGGGGGC
>JABFWM010000125.1 GCA_013362195.1 Acidobacteriota bacterium | reverse complement strand
GAATGCTCGCCTCGTCGTCGACGACGAGGACCCGCGGGCGGCCGCTCGGCGCCGTTGGCGCCCGCTGCGGCGCCGGCTGCGTGCGACGCCCCCGTGGCCGCTGGCTCTCGAGCCACGCATCGATGTCCCGCTTCCGGAACCGCCACTGCCGGCCGACGCGGACGGCCGGAATCTTGCCGGCCTTAATCAGCCGGTACACGGTGCGGAGGTTGACCTGCAGGTACTCGAGTACCTCTTCGGTCGTCAGAAAGCTTTCATCGATCATCGCCGGTGGGACCTTGTGACACTCTACCACCATCATCCGCCGCCGGCAGGTCGAGGCGGAACACGGCGCCGCCGTCCGGCGCGTTCGACGCGGCAATCGTCCCGCCGTGGTCCTGGACGATGCCGTAGGTGATGGCGAGGCCGAGTCCGGTGCCCTTCCCGACGTCCTTCGTCGTGAAGAACGGATCGAAGATGCGCGGCAGGACGTCTGGCGGGATGCCGGGTCCGGTGTCGCGGATGAGCAGCGAGACGATCCGCCGCTCGCCATCGGCCGAGGACGTGATCTCCAGCCGGCGGACGCCGTTCGAATCCGCGAGCGCGTGCTCGGCGTTGATCAGGATGTTGAGGAGGGCCTGCTGCAGCAGCAGCGGATCGCCCAGCACGGCCGGCAGCTCCCCCTGTTGGCGCACGACGTCGATCCCCGCGCGCTGCAGGCTCGCCCGCCGGCTGACGAGCGCGCGCGCCACGACCCGGTCGACCTGCAGGCGGCGTCGCGCCATCCGCCGCGACCCCGCGAACACGAGCAGGTTGCGGACGATTTTCGCGGCCCGCACGGCATCGAGGTAGATCTGCCTCAACTCGCGGCGGATCGGACGCGCCGCGTCGGTCACTTCGATCAGGAGCTCGAGGTGGCCGAGCACGCCCTGCAGCGGGTTGTTCATCTCGTGCGCGATGCCGGCGACGAATTGCCCGAGCGAGGCGAGTTTTTCCGACTGCGCGAGCCGCTCGCGCAGCGCCGCGCGCTCGGCTTCGAGGCGCGTCTGACGCGTGATGTCGCGGGCCACCAGCACGCGCCCCATGACGTGCCCCTCCTGGTTGATGAGCGGCGTCGCCGTGAGCAGGAACGTGCCTCCGAGCTGCGCGTCTTCGACGCGGCCGCCGGAGGCCGGGGCCGCCGATGGATCCGCCGCGAGGAGCCACGCCGCGGTCTCGGGCGACACGAAGTCCGCGATCGGGCGCTGCATCAAGTCGGCGCGCGCGACCCCCACGCGCGCGGCAAAGGCCTCGTTCGTCTGGACGATCCGCAGATCGCGGTCGGTGACCGCGACGAGATCGACCAGCGAATTGAACGTGTCTTCGAGCAGCCGCCGCTGGCGCAGCACTTCGTCGAGCAGCTGCACGTTTTCGATCCCGACCGACAGCTGGCGTCCCAGCTCGTTCGCGAACTCCACGGCCTGCTCGCCCGACGCCTTCCGCGGGTCGGGGGTCTCGATCACCAGCGTGCCGAGGGCGCGCCGCCAGCCCCGCAGGGGCGCGACGACGTCCGGTCCGGCCTGCTGCGCATGGTCGGCGCGAAGGCCCCGGGCGGCGGCGTGGGAGATATCCTCGGTGCTGACGCGGACGCCGAGGGCGATCGCGGTATCCGACGCGGCCGTCAATTCGAGCTCGCGGGCGCGCCGGTCGTGGAGCCAGATGGTCGTGCGCGTCGCCCCAAGCAGCCGCGTCACCTCGCGCGCGACGGTTTCGAGCGCGGTGGCCACGCTGAGGGTTGCCGACACCCCGCGCGAGAAGAGCAGCGGCAGGTCCCGCAGCGCTTCATGCAGGGTGCGGTCTAAGCTCATGGGAGAGGCTATTTTAGCCGAGGTCCGGGGTTTGCGTGCCGTCGCGCCGAGGCCCGCTCCGGGCGCGAACGTCCGGCCGATTGCTCCTGGACCTCCGGCCAAAATGGCCGCGCCAGTAGTCTAAAGTGGCAATACCGTGAGCGCGCTCCGCATGCCGTCGACCGACGAGGAGCTGGTCGCCCGTTCCATGGGGGGCGATCTCGACAGCTTCAACCAGCTCGTGCTGCGCTGGGAACGCCCGATTTTTGCCCTGGCGTACCGCGTCATCGGGCGCGAGGAAGACGCGCGCGACGTCTGCCAGGAAACGTTCCTCCGCGCGTTCCGCGCGCTCAAAGGGTTCAAGGGGCAGGCGAAATTTTCATCGTGGCTCTATCGGATTACGCTCAATCTGTGCCGCGACTGGATCCGCCGGGAGCGCCGTCAGCCGATCGCGCAGGCGCCCGAAGGCGTCGACCTGCTCGATCTGGCGTCGGAAGCGACGCCCTCGGAAAGCATCGAGGAGCTCGTCGCGCGGCGCGAGATCGGCCGCGCCGTCGCCAGGGCGATGGCGGAACTCCCCGACGAGCAGCGCACCGCGATCATCCTGAAGGAGTACCACGGCCTCACCTTCCAGGAGATCGCCGATCTGTTGGACTGTCCGCTGAGCACCGTGAAAACGCGCTTGTATCAGGGGCTCACGGTCCTGCGGCGCCAGCTGGCCCGCGAGGGCGTTCCGGCGCCGGTGCGCCGGGTGACGCACGGAAGTGAGCAAGGATTGAACAATGTGTGACAAGGAACGCCTCGTCGCGTACGTGTATGGCGAGCTGGAAGCCTCCGATCGCGCACGCGTCGACTCGCACCTGAAGACCTGCGCGGGATGCCGCGAGGAACTGGCCGCCCTGCGCAGCGTGCGGGTGGATCTCGGGTCGTGGACACCGCCGCAGCCGGAATTCGGGTTCCACATCGTGCACGATCGGAAGCCGGCGTGGCAGGCGCGTTGGGTGCCGGCGTTCGGCCTCGCCGCCGCCGCCGTGCTGCTGCTCGCCGTCGCCTCGGCGATCGCGAGGATTGACGTATCGTTCGCTGCCGACGGCGTGCACGTGCGCACGGGCGGCGCGCAGGCCCCGGCAAGCGTCGCCGCCGCCGTACCCGCGCCGCCGGCGCCGGCGCCAGCCGCCGCATCGAATGTGTCGGCCGACGAGATCCGCACGCTGTACG
>JABFWM010000065.1 GCA_013362195.1 Acidobacteriota bacterium | reverse complement strand
GGTCCGTAGGCGGGTGCCGGTTGGGGCGCGGGAGCGGGTGCGGCCGCAGGCTCCGCTGCCTGGGCAAGGGCCGCCGCGGCAAGGAAGACGCCTACGCTCATCGCCCCGACCCTTGCTTGCTCCCGGCTTTCCGCCCGGTGAACGCGTCCAGCATATCTTTCGCCGCTAATCCACTTGAGTGTCGTGGTTCCGACGCGGTTCTACACGCCGTCGATGGAAGAAGGAGAGCCCGAGGTCCGCAGGCCCATTCACCGGCCCGCACCCGGCGAGATCGCGCAATACCATGAAGAGCTCGCCGCGGCCCAGCGGCGCCTTCGCGAGCTTAAAAGACAACCGGTCTACCCCTATTGACCGGCCTGCCGTGGAACTTGCACACGTCATGGCGTATTAGGTTCTCACTGCCGGGTTTCAGCACTTAGCACACCGGCGGCCGAGAGACAGTTGTCGTGCTCCCGCTATCGATGTGGAGCGCCCCCTTGCCCCAGAGACAGAAGGCCGAGCTTGCTCGCGTGCGACGCGAGTCCGACCAACATATTATGCGATCTGCGGCTTCGAACGAGGATTCGGCCGTGCACGTCCTCGACAGCCGGGAAGCGATCGACCGGTCGCTGCGCTTGCTGAAGACTTCGCCCGTACGGACGTGAGCGACGACTGAGCCGCCGGCCGCTCAGGCCCGCCGGCGCTTCCTGCGCGAAGTTTCGAAGAGAGCGGCCTCGTGCTTGATTCGTGCCCGCTCCTTGACCTCGGCGGTATCGCAGCCGTGCTTGGCGTTGCAGCGGCCATGGGTCAGGCACAGGTTCGCGAGATCCTCCGGCTCATCGCCGACCGTTAACTCGATCGGGACCACTTTCGGCCCGAAGTCGTGGCCGTCGGTCAGGTCGAAGCGGATCGCCCGCTTGCAGCGACGGCAGGTGTCGCCGTCGCGCTGGCGGAGCGCCCGGACGCGCTCCTCGTTCTGCTCGCGCCGGTACTTCCACGGGTTCACATATCGAACGATGACGCTGCTCATGGCCCGACCAATACGCGACGGGACTTACCGCCCGGTTAGCGGCGGCGCTTTCTCAGCTGCCGCCGGCGAGTCCCGCATCGGCACAAGCGGCACTCTCAAACCCTTATGCAACTCCTCGGGCGCGGGGGTATTCTTTAACCATACCGGGTGGGAAGAAGGAGTTTGCCAGATGCGAGCATCACTGCTTGCTGCGACCGTCATCCTCGCTGCTGCCGGCTTCACGTCGCCTTCCGCCGCCCGCGATCGTCATGATGTGCCCGCGGCCGTCGGATCGTTCCGCTCCGCCCCGACCAGCATGGGCGTCGTCATCCACCGTGGAGGCGGCGGGCGGCACGGCCGCGGCGACGACGTCGTCCTCGCCGACGGTGGCGGATTTTATTACGGCGGCGAATGGGCGCTCTACAATAACCGTAGCTGGGAAAAGGACAGCTACAACGACTGGTGGCACGACAATCCCGACCGCGCCTTCCCGCGCTGGGTGACGAGCGGCCAGTGCGCCCGCCAGTGGTACGCCGCCGATACGCTGCGTTGTTAGGCTGAGGCTGGAGGTCATGGCGCGACCGCGCTAGTGCGTCCGCCGTGACCGACAAGCCGATCAAATCCGCCTGGGAAACGCTCGCCGCCAGGGAATCCCGCGGCAAGGACCTGGCGCGCGAAACCGTCGAAGGCATCCGCCTCGACACCGTCTACGGCCCCGAAGCCGCGATCGACAGCGGCTACCCTGGCGTCGCTCCCTTCACGCGCGGCCCCTACGCAACGATGTACGCGGGTCGCCCCTGGACGATCCGCCAGTACGCCGGCTTTTCGACCGCCGAGGAATCCAACGCCTTCTACCGCCGCAATCTCGCCGCGGGGCAGAAGGGCCTCAGCGTCGCCTTCGACCTCGCCACCCATCGCGGCTACGACAGCGACAATCCGCGCGTCGCCGGCGACGTCGGCATGGCGGGCGTCGCGATCGACAGCGTCGAGGACATGAAATTGCTGTTCGACGGCATCCCGCTGGGCGAGATGTCGGTCAGCATGACCATGAACGGCGCGGTGCTCCCCGTCATGGCCTTCTTCATCGTCGCCGGAGAGGAACAGGGCGTGCCGCACGCGCAACTCACCGGCACGATCCAGAACGACATCCTCAAAGAGTTCGCGGTTCGCAACACCTACATCTATCCGCCCGAGCCGAGCATGCGGATCGTGTCGGACGTGATCGCTTTCTGCGCTCGCGAAATGCCGAAGTTCAACTCGATCTCGATCAGCGGCTATCACATGCACGAAGCCGGAGCGACGGCGGTGCAGGAACTCGCCTACACGCTGGCCGACGGCATGGAATATGTCCGCGCCGCCTGCGCTCAAGGGCTGCAGGTCGACGAGTTCGCGGGGCGGCTGAGCTTCTTCTTCGGCATCGGCATGAACCTGTTCATGGAGGTCGCGAAGCTGCGCGCGGCGCGCACTTTGTGGCACCGCATCATGACCGATCTCGGCGCGCAGAAGGACGAGTCCAAGCGGCTGCGCACGCACTGCCAGACGTCGGGCGTCAGCCTGACCGAGCAGGACCCGTACAACAATATCGTGCGCACGACGGTCGAGGCGCTGGCGGCGGTGCTCGGCGGCACGCAGTCGCTGCACACCAACAGCTTCGACGAGGCGATCGCGCTGCCGACCGATTTCAGCGCGCGCATCGCCCGCAACACGCAGCTGATCCTGGCCGAGGAGAGCGGCGTCACGGCGGTCGCTGACCCGCTCGGCGGCAGCTTCTACGTCGAGAAACTGACGCGCGAGCTGGAAGAAAAAGCCTGGGCGCTGATCGAGGAGGTCGAGGCGCATGGCGGCATGACCAAGGCGGTCGCGGAAGGGCTGCCGAAGCACCGGATCGAGGAAGCCGCGGCGGCGCGCGCGGCGAAGGTCGATACGGGCGAGACGACCCTCGTCGGCGTCAACCGCGACCGGCTTGCCGAGGAAGAAGAGCACGACATCCTCCAGGTCGACAATGCCAAGGTCCGCGCGTCGCAGATCGCGAAGATCGAGAAAGTCCG
>JABFWM010000133.1 GCA_013362195.1 Acidobacteriota bacterium | reverse complement strand
GGGCAACGACGGTGGTCTCAACATCAGTTGGGACCAGGGCAGGTCGTGGGACTTCGTCAACACGATGGCGACCGCGCTCGCCTACGTGGTGAGCGCGGACATGCGGCGTCCGTACTACGTCTACGTCGGCCTGCAGGACAACGGCAGCTGGGGCGGACCGAGCGCCGTGCGCGGGCGCGGCGGCATCATGAATTCCGACTGGTTCGGAATCGGTGGCGGCGACGGCTTCCACACCGCCGTCGATCCGAGCGACTACAACATCGTCTATACCGAGTCACAGGACGGCGCGACCAATCGCTACGATCTGCGACTGGGGCGCGGTCAGAGCGTTCGACCGAGTGCCGGACGAGGGCGCGGCGGTCCGCCGCGAGAGGGTGGTGGAGGCGAGCCGCAGGCAGCCGCGCGTGGCGGCGCGGCGCCGGCGGCCGCGCCGTCCGCTACCCAGACCACGGCACCGGTGGCGCCGCCCGTGCAGGTCGGCGGCGCTGGAGGATTCGGCCGCGGCGCCGGGCCGCCGAACGTCGTGAACGCCACGCCCGGCGATCAGTACCGGTTCAACTGGAACACGCCGTTCATGCTGTCGCCGCACAATCCGAGCATCGTGTGGCTTGGCGGCAACCGCCTGTTCAAGTCGTACAACCGCGGCGACACCTGGGTCGCGAGCGACGACCTGACGAAGAAGGTCGATCGCAACACCGTCGCGCTGATGGGCGTACCCGGCAACGAGACGCAGTTGTCGAAGAACGACGGCGTCGTGTCCTACAGCACCATCGTCTCGCTCTCGGAGTCGCCGGTGATGCCGGGCGTCGTGTGGGCAGGAACCGACGATGGGAACCTGCAGGTGAGCCGGGACGGCGGCGTGACGTTCACCGAAGTCGGCCGGAACCTGCCTGGGCTGCCCGCGAACCATCAGTACTGGATCTCGCGGATCGACGCGTCGCACGTCGATCCGGCAGTCGCCTACGTTGCCGTCGACGGCCATCGCAGCGACGATCTGAAACCTTACGTCTTCGTCACGCGCGATTTCGGCGGGACGTTCGAGGCCATCGCCAGCGATCTGCCGCCGTACGGCAACGTGCAGGTCGTTCGCGAGGATCCGAAGAACCGCGACCTGCTCTACGCCGGGACCGAGTTCGGCGTGTTCGTCTCGCTGGACTGCGGGAAGCACTGGCAGAGGTTCATGAACAACCTGCCGACCGTGCGCACCGACGACATCCTCGTGCATCCACGCGACAACGATCTGATCGTGGCGACGCACGGACGGAGCGTCTGGATCGCCGACGACATCACGCCGCTGCAGCAGCTCTCGCCGGCGGTCCGCGATGCGGAGGTGACGCTGTTCGACATCCGCCCGGCGATTGCGTGGCTGAACGATCAGCAGCACAACCAGGCAGTGGGCGGGCAGAAGGTGTTCGTGGGCGAGAACGCGCCGCGCGGCGCCGCGATCTCGTACTACTTGAAGGCACCGGCCGGCGGGGACGTCAAGATCTCGATTGCCGACATCACCGGCCGCGTGCTGCGCACGATCGACGGCACGAAGACCGCGGGGATCAACCGCGTGGTCTGGAACCTGACGCCGGCGACCGCGCCCGCGCAGCCGGGAGGCGGCTTCGCCGGGTTCGGCGCCGGCCGCGGCGGGTTCGGCGTCGTCGAGCCCGGGACCTATCTCGTGACGCTCGAGGTCGGCGGGAAGAAGCTGACCAAGCCCGTGCAGGTCCTGCAGGACCGCTGGCTTGGCGAGCGATGAGAGGCACGCTATGGTGATTCGTCGCGTCGGCGTGTGGTCGGTCGCCAGGGTGGCGGCGGTGCTCTATGCGGCGATCGGGGTCCTCGGCGGGCTGCTGTTCGCGGGCATCTCGCTGGCGGGCGCGGGCATCGCGGCAGCGCAGCAATCGGGCGCGCAACTGCCGCCCTGGTTCGGGGCCCTCTTCGGTGTCGGCGCGATCATCATCCTGCCGGTGCTCTACGGGATCATGGGTCTGGTGCTCGGCGCGCTCACCGCGGCGATCTACAACGTGGTCGCGGGCGCCGTCGGCGGCATCGAAATGGACATTCAGTAATCGACGGGAGCGGTTATGCATCGAAGGGCACTCATCCTCGGCGTCGCCGCGTGTCTGGCGCTGGCGCCGATGGCCGCGGCACAGGACGCCAACGTCAGCGGCACATGGACCGCAACGTTCACCACCGACGGGCAGGACCATCCCGCGACCCTCACGCTGAAGACGGACGGCGCGAAGGCGACGGGCACGATCGCATCGGTGCAGCGCGGGGAAACGGACGTCAGCGGCACGATCCAGGGCAAGACCCTCACCTTGTCGTTCACGATGCAGGGACAGAACGGCCCGATGCCGATCGCGATGAAGGGGGACATCGACGGCGACACGATGAGGGGCACGTTCGATTTCGGCCAGGGCACCGGCACGTGGACCGCGAAGCGGGGCGCGCAAGCCACGGACGCGCCGACGAAGGATGAGTCGTCCGCGAAACCCGACGTGAGCGGCACCTGGGTGTTTGCGATCGAGATCGCGAACATCACGGCCACGCCGACCGTCGTCTTCAAGCAGGACGGCGAGGCGCTGACCGGCGAGTATCGGAGCCAGCAGTACGGCACGTTCCCGCTCAAGGGCACGCTGAAAGGCAACGCCATCGAGTTCACCTTCGAGATGGCGATTGAAGGCAATGCCCTGGCCGTGTCGTACGCCGGCACCGTGGACGGCGACCGGATGAAGGGCGAGATGAGCTACGGCGCGATGGCCGACGGGACCTTCACGGCGCAGCGGCAGAAAAAATGAGCGCCGGGCGGCTCGCGCTGGCCTCCCTCTTCCTTATGGGCACCGTCGGCTTCCACCCGTCGCAACGCGCCGGCGGTGCGCCGCCGATCTACACCTACAAGGTCGTCCGCTCGTATCCGCACGATCGGCGCGCGTTCACGCAGGGGCTCATCTTCCGCGACGGCGTCCTCTATGAAGGCACCGGCATGTACGGCGAATCGGGCATTCGCAAGGTGAAGCTCGATACCGGCGAAGTGCTGCAGCTGCACTCGCTCCCGCGCGAGTACTTCGGCGAAGGGATCACCGAGTGGAAGGGATCGATCTACCAGCTCACCTGGCAGACGCAGATTGGCTTCATCTACGACCTTCGCAGCTTCCAGCAGACGAAGACCTTCAACTACCGCGGCGAGGGCTGGGGCCTCACGCACGACGGCGCACATCTGATCATGAGCGACGGCTCCGCGTCGTTGCGCTACCTCGATCCGGCGACGCTTCAGGAGACCCGACGGCTTCGCGTTCGGGATCAGGATGGGCCCGTCGAACAGTTGAACGAGCTCGAGTACGTCCGCGGCGAGATCTACGCGAACGTCTGGCAGACGGAACGGATCGCCCGGATCTCGCCGAAGGACGGCCGCGTCACCGGCTGGATCGATCTGTCGGGCCTGCTCTCGCCGATGGAACGTGGCGGCGCCGACGTGTTGAACGGAATCGCCTACGATGCCGCGGCGGATCGCCTGTTCGTCACGGGCAAGTGGTGGCCGCGCCTGTTCGAGATCAAGGTGGTGCCGCGGGGCGGCGCACACGGCGGGCCCTGACTCGCGTCGCGGGCGACGGGTGAGGCGCCGACATCGACTACGATCGCGTCATGCAACACCATGTGGTCGACGGCATGCGCTACCTCGAGGCGGGCGCGGGCTGGCCGGTCGTGCTGCTGCACGCGTTTCCGTTGAGCGCGGAGATGTGGCGTCCGCAGCTCGCGGACGTGCCGGACGGCTGGCGCTTCATTGCGCCGGACCTGGCAACGCTCGCCGCGTCGCTCCCGCCGCAACGCGACAGGACATCCGCAACGATGGACGATTATGCGCGCGGCGTGGCCGGGCTGCTCGATCGCCTCGAGATCGACCGCGCCATCATCGGCGGATTGTCGATGGGCGGCTACGTCACGTTCGCGCTGTACCGGCTCTCGCCTGAGCGCTTCAGCGGCGCCATCCTCGCCGACACGCGGCCGCAGGCCGACAGCGACGAGGCGAAAACGAATCGGACGCGCATGCGCGAACTGGTCGCGCGCCAGGGGCCGCGCGCGATTGCCGACGAGATGCTGCCCAGGCTGCTGTCGCGCGAGGCGGCGCCGGAGATCGCTGCGGAGGTGCGCCGCATCATCGAAACGCTGCCGGCGCAGGCCATCGACGCGGCGCTGGCGGCGATGATGGCCCGGCCGGATTCCACCGCCGATCTCGCCCGCATGTCGATTCCAGCGCTGGTGGTGGTCGGCGAGCGCGACGAGGTGACGCCGGCGGACGAGGCCGAACGCATGCAGGCGCGGCTCCCCCGCGCGCGGCTCGCCGTCATTCCCGGCGCGGGACACCTCGCAAACGTCGAGCGTCCGCACGAGTTCTCGCAGGCGCTCCATGACTTTCTGGTCGCGCCTATGTAATCCTGTACGGACATGCGCATCTTCGTGGTCCTCCTCGGGCTTCTCGCGTGCGGCGCGCCGGCGGGCGTGCGCGCGCAGTACACGCCGGCGCCGGGCATCGAACTGCTGCACCGCCCCTTCGATCAGATCCTCGACCTGCACGTGCGCGACGGACTCGTCTACTACCGCGCGTTGAAGGGCGAGCGGGCCCGGCTCGATCGCTACATCGCCTCGCTCAACGTGCCGGC
Organism: Acidobacteriota bacterium; assembly: GCA_013362195.1. GTDB lineage: Bacteria > Acidobacteriota > Vicinamibacteria > Vicinamibacterales > 2-12-FULL-66-21 > QHWT01. The sequence goes on along the minus strand of JABFWM010000133.1, from coordinate 6,709 downwards.
CGCGACCTATCAGGGCTGGTCGAAGCCGCGGCAGATGGCGTTCTGGGTGAACGCGTACAACGCCGTCATTCTCCAGACCGTGATCAACCACTATCCGATCCGTCCGCGCAGCGCGAGCTATCCCGCCAACAGCATCCGCCAGATCCCCGGCTACGAGCAGGCGCCGTTCCGCGCCGCCGGACGCAGCGTCACGCTCGACCAGATCGAGAAGTCGGTTCTTCCGGAGTTCAAGGAGCCGCGCCTCTACCTCGCGCTCGGCCGCGGCGCGGTGGGCAGCGGACGTCTTCGCAGCGAGGCCTACTCGGGCGATCGCCTCGACAAGCAGCTGGCCGATCTGCAGCAGGAATTCGTGACCAATCGTCAGATGCTGCGCGTCGATCGCGACGCCGGCGAGATGTCGGTGACCCCGATCCTCAGCTGGCGCGAGCAGGAGTTCATCGCCGCCTATGCCGATCAGGCGGATCCGGCCTTCGCGCAGCGCTCGCCGATCGAACGCGCGATCCTGGCGTTCATCAAGCCGGGACTGCTGCCGCTCGAGAAGGAATTCGTCCGGAGCAACCAGTTCAAGATCGCCTTCAAGCAGTTCGACTGGCGCCTCAACGATCTCACCGGCGGACGGATTGAATAGTCCCGACCGACGTCGCGCGGCGCGCCTGGGGCACGCGGGGTGGCGCCCCCGCGTGCACTGATCGATGGACCTGCAGCTCGCGGACAAGGTGGCGATCGTGACCGGCTCGAGCCGCGGACTCGGCCTCGCCAGCGCGCGGGCGCTCGTCGCCGAGGGCTGCCGCGTCTGCATCTGCGCGCGCGGCGCCGAGACGCTGGCGGAAGCGGCGATCGAAGTGGAAGCCGTCGCGAAGCGGCCCAACATGGTCGCCGCCGTGCAAGCGGACGTGTCGACCGCGCCCGGCATCGAGATGGTGGTCGGCCGCACCGTCGAGACCTTCGGCGGCCTCGACATCCTGGTCAACAACGTCGGTCGCGCCGGCGGCTCCGATCTGCTCGGCACGAGCGACGCCGAGTGGCAGGCCGCGTTCGACGAGACGCTGTTTCCGGCGATCCGCGCCTCGCGCCTGGCCGTGCCGCACATGAAGCACCGCGGCGGCGGCGCGATCATCATGATCGCGTCGATCTGGGGACGCGAATCCGGCGGCCGCATGACCTACAACGCCGTCAAGGCCGCGGAGATCAGCTTCGCCAAGGCCCTCGCGCAGCAGCTCGCGCCCGCGAACATCCGCGTCAACAGCGTCGCGCCGGGATCGATCATGTTCCCCGGCGGCTCGTGGCACAAACGGCAGCAGGCCGACCCGGAAGGCATTGCCGCGATGATCGCGCGCGAGCTGCCGTTCGGGCGCTTCGGCCGCCCCGAGGAGGTCGGCGCCCTCGTCGCGTTTCTCGCCTCGTCGCGCGCCAGCTGGATCAGCGGCGCCTCGATTCCGGTCGACGGCGTTCAGGGACGGTCGAATCTGTGATTCAGTCCCTCGCCGACGTCCTCTTCATGCCGTGGGTCGTCGGCGTGCTGCTCGGCGCCGGCGTCTGGCTCACCATCCGATCCGGGGTCGTGCAGCTCCGCCGGTTCGTCGACGCCTGGCGGGTGGCCTTCATCCGCCGGAGCACCGGGGCGACCGGCGCGCTCACCCCGTTTCAAGCCTTCATGACCGCGCTCGCGGCGTCTATCGGCACAGGCAACATTGCCGGCGTCGCGACCGCGATCGTGTCGGGCGGCCCCGGCGCGCTCTTCTGGATCTGGGTCTATGGCTTCTTCGCGATGGCGATCAAGTTCGCCGAGGCGACGCTCGGCCTGACCTATCGCGAGGTGCGCGGCACCACCGTGCGGTCCGGCCCGATGTACTACCTGCGCGACGGGCTGCGGTCTCCTTTGCTCGCCTGGCTGTTCGCGCTCGTCGCCGCCGTCGCCGCGCTGACGACGACGCCGTTTACGCAGCCGAATTCCATCGCCCTCGTCATCAATTCGGTGTTCGGCATCCCCAGGGTCGCGGTCGGCATCGCCATCGCCGTGCTCACGTGGCTCGTCATCATCGGCGGCATCACGTCGATCGGCCGCGCGGCGGAGCGGTTGTCTCCGCTCAAAGTCGGGCTCTATCTCGCGGGCGGGCTGATCGTGATCGTGGCGAACGCCTCGCGCATTCCCGGTGTGCTGTCAGCGATCGTGACGCAGGCGTTCTCGATGCAGGCCGCCGCGGGCGGCACGCTCGGGATGCTCGTGGCGATGCGCTACGGCATCGCGCGCGGCATCTACGCGAACGAGGCGGGGTACGGCACCGCCGCGGTGGCCTACGGCACCGCGCAAAGCGCGCAGCCGGTGCAGCAGGGACTGAACGCCGTCATCGAAGTGTTCACGGTGTCGTTCGTCACGTCGACGATCAGCGCGATGACGATCCTGCTGACCGGTGCCTGGCGGTCCGGCGCGACGAGCAGCGCCGCGGTGGCCGCCGGGTTCGACGCGGTGATGCCCACCGTCGGCGGCTGGATCGTCGCCTTCTGCGTGTTCCTCTTCGGCTACACCACGCTCATCGGGTGGGCGTACTACGGCGAGCAGTTCTTCGAGTACATCCTCGGCCGCGCCGTGACCAGGCCCTATCGCTGGATTTACTGCCTGCTGATTCCGTTCGGGGCAATGACGCGCGTCGACGTCGTGTGGGCGTGGGGGGACCTGATGAACGCGCTGCAGGTCTTTCCCAACCTGATCGGCCTGATCGGGCTGAGTGGCCTGGTCGCGCGGATCGCGCGAGAGCCGGTGAGATTGCGAGCCGGGAGCACTGACGTACACGGAGAGCGCGGAGAGCTCGGCGAAGACGCTATTTAATGCTCTCGTCACATGAGAGCATGCGAAGCCGCGCGGTTTCGCTACTTGATCGCCTCACCGTGCCCTGTTAGTATCGGTGCCCAATTCCTGCCGCGCCAGCAGGTTACCCGCGACGATGACGCCACATACCCTGCCGGTGGTCTCCGGCGACAAGGACCAGCTCCTGCAGCAGGTGATCGGACGGCTGGGTCTGTCGCCTCGACCCGGCGGTCCCGACGCAGACCCGATTGTCACCACCACCAGGCGATTGCCGGCGGTGGCCGCGGCCTACGCGCCGTTTCCTGAAGAGACCGATGGGCGGCTGCGCGGCGCCCTCGCCGCGCGCGGGATCGAGCAGCTGTACACGCATCAGGCCGAGGCGTTCGCGCACGTCCTGGGCGGACGGAACGTCGTCACGATCACGCCCACGGCGTCGGGCAAGACGCTCTGCTACAACGCGCCGGTGCTCGACGCGATCCTCAAGGATCCGTCCACGCGTGCGCTGTATCTGTTTCCGACCAAGGCGCTCGCGCAGGATCAGCTGGCCGAACTGCACGGGTTGGTCGAGGTGATCGCCGGACAGGGCGCCGCGCCCCAGATTGGCGTGTTCACCTACGATGGCGATACGCCCTCGGATGCGCGCCGCGCGATCCGCGGCAAGGCGCACGTCGTCCTCAGCAACCCCGACATGCTGCACTCGGGGATCCTGCCGCACCATCCGCGCTGGGCGAAGCTGTTCGAGAACCTCAAATTCGTCGTCGTCGACGAACTGCACGCGTATCGCGGCGTGTTCGGAAGCCACCTTGCGAACATCCTGCGGCGCCTGCAGCGGGTGTGCCGGCACTACGGATCCGATCCGGTATTCATCTGTTCGTCCGCGACGATCGCGAACCCACGCGAGCTGGCGGAAGGGCTGACCGGACGCGCGTTCGAGCTGATCGATCGCAGCGGGGCGCCGCGCGGGGAAAAGTTCTTCCTCTTCGTCAATCCGCCGGTGGTGAACGCGCAGCTGGGGATTCGCCGGTCCTACCTCGCGGAAGCGCGCCGCGTCGCGCTCGAGTTCCTGAAGCACAACCTGCAGCTGATCCTCTTCGCGCAGAGCCGCCTTGCGACCGAGATCCTGACGACCTATCTGAAAGACGCGTATCACGGCCCGCCAGGATCGGCGGACGTCATTCGCGGATATCGCGGGGGATACCTGCCGAACCGGCGCCGCGAGATCGAGCGCGGGCTGCGCGACGGCCACGTGCGCGCGGTCGTCTCCACCAACGCCCTCGAGCTCGGCATCGATATCGGCGCCCTCGACGTCTCGATCATGGCCGGCTATCCCGGCACGATTGCCGCCACGTGGCAGCGGGCCGGGCGGGCCGGCCGCCGCTCCACGCGATCCGCGGCGGTGCTCGTCGCGAGCAGCGCCCCGATCGACCAGTACATCATCCGCAATCCGTCGTACTTCTTCGACGCGTCGCCCGAGCACGCGCTGATCAACCCCGACAACCTGCACATCCTCCTCGATCACGTGAAGTGCGCCGCCTTCGAGCTGCCGTTCGGCGTCGACGACTCGTTCGGCGGCGAGAACCTGCAGGAGATTCTCGGGGTGCTGGCCGAGGAAGGCTTCGTCCATTACGCGGACGGGCAGTGGAACTGGACCAACGAGTCGTATCCCGCCGACGCGGTGAGCTTGCGATCGGTGTCGTCCGACAACTTCGTCGTCGTCGATGTCACGAACGGCGAGCGGGTCATCGGCGAAACGGACTTCACCAGCGGCCCCGCCACCCTGCACGAGAAGGCGATCTACATCGTCGAAGGCGCGTTGTTCCAGGTGGAGCGGCTCGATTTCGACGGGCGCAAGGCGTACGTGCGCAGTGTCGACTGCGATTACTACACCGATGCGATCACGTATACGAAGGTCACGATCCTGGACACGTTCGGCGAGGACGACGGCCGGCATATGGCGGAGGAGCGCGGCGAAGAGTCGCGGCTGACGGCCGACGCGCCTTCGCCGGCGCTGCAGCGGGCAGGGCTGCAGCCCGTACCCGTGAACGGCAAGCGGTCGCACGGCGAAGTCCACGTCGTCTCGCGCGTGGTCGGCTTCAAGAAGATCAAGTTCTATACGAACGAGAACGTCGGGTCGGGCGAGCTCGATTTGCCCGAACAGCAGATGCACACCTCGTCCTACTGGCTGACGGTTCCGGCGGCGGTGCTGGCGTCGCTCCCCTATGGCGGCGACGACAAGCGCGACGGCGTGGTCGGGCTCGCGTTCGCGATGCGCAATATCGCGCAGCTGCTGCTGATGTGCGATCGCCACGACATCGGCCTGTCGGTGGACGGCGGATCGCTCGAGCGCTCGGCGCGTACCGGCGGCAAGGGCGGCGGCGTCCCGGATGCGCTCGCCGCCGAGCCGAACGTGTTCATTTACGACAACTATCCCGGCGGCATCGGGTTCAGTCGTCCGTTGTTCGAGATGCACGGTCTGCTGCTCGAACGCACGCACGATTTGATCGCCGGCTGCCCGTGCGAGTCGGGGTGTCCGTCGTGCGTCGGCCCGGAAGGGAACACGGGACCGCACGCGAAAGCGGTCGCGTCGCTGATCCTGACGAGACTGCTCGAGGCGGTGGCGGCGTAATGGATCTGACGTCGCGGCTGCGATCGATCGTCCGGCCCTCGGGTCAGCCCGGCGCCGCCGACGACACGCCGGGCCGACGCGAGCTGACCTACGAGCCCGATACGGGACGCTACGAAGCCACGATCGACGTCGATCGCGTGGCGAACGTCCTCGGCGGCCGCGTGGTGGCCAATGCGTTTGGACGCGCGCTGGTGATCGATCGCCGGTACGAGTCCGATCGCTATCACGGCCAGTGGCGGATCGGCGACTGCGAGGTGTGCGACGGCGACGGCCTGCGTCTGCTCGATCCGGCATTGCCGTCGCCCGACGGGATTGGTGAGCGAACGCTCTTCATCGACCTGGAAACCACCGGCCTGAGCGGCGGCGCCGGCATGGTGGCGTTCCTGGTTGGCTGCGGCTGGTTCGACATGGGTGCGTTCCAGGTCCGCCAGTTCCTGCTCACCAGCTACTCCGCCGAGCGCGCGCTCCTCAGCGCGGTGGCCGACTGCCTCGAGCCGACCTCGCTGCTCGTGTCCTACAACGGCAAGACGTTCGACGTGCCGGTGATGGAAACGCGGTGGATGTTCCACCGCATGCCGATGCCGCTCGAGTCTGTCCGCCACTTCGACATGCTGCACCCGGCACGCCGTCTCTGGCGCACCCGCGCCGCGGCCGACGATGGCGAGGGCGGCTGCCGGCTGTCGACGCTCGAGCGGCTGCTGTGCGACGTGACGCGCGTGGGTGACGTTCCGGGCCTCGAGATTCCGGCCCGCTACTTCCGTTTTCTCCGGAGCGGCGATGCCCGTCCGCTGGAGCCGGTGCTCGAGCACAACCGGATTGATCTGGTGTCGCTTGCCGCCGTGACCGCGCATGCGGTGCGCCTCGTGCAGGAAGGGATCGATCGCTGCCGCGACGCTGCGGACGCGCTGGCGCTTGGCAAGGTGTTCGAGAAGGCCGGATCGCTGGAGCGCGCGATGACCTGCTTCGAGCGCGCGGCCGACGATCAGGGCGCGCACGTCAACGTGCGGGGAGAAGCGATCTACCGGCTCGCGCTGCGGCTGCGGCGCGATCGCCGGTTCGATGCGGCCGCCGTGCAGTGGCGGCGGCTGCTCGACATGAAGCAGGGGCGGTTCGGCCGCCGCAGCGCACTGCTCGGTCCGCTCCGCCAGCTCGCCGTCGAGGCGCTCGCGATCCATCACGAGCACCGCGAGCGCGACTACGAAGGGGCGCGGGAATTGACGCTGCGTCTGCTCGACGAGCGCGACGGACCCGACGTCCGCGTCAGGCCGGAACGCGCG